>JANZQE010000102.1:0-2524 GCA_038040705.1 Clostridium sp.
GTTTTATTTTTTATATTTAATTCTACTCCAAATTTTTGCTAGCAATAATTATTTTGTCTATTCCATTTTGTGGAACTTCTTCATACCTTTCAAATTTCATTCTGAAATTTGCCCTGGCACCCGTCATTGAACGTAAATCAGTTGCATAACTAAATAGTTCTGACTGTGGTACCTCTCCTATGACTTTTTGACCTCTTGGCACTGCCTCCATCCCAAGAATTTTTCCCCTTTTCTTGTTTATATCTGTAATAATATCCCCCATATAATCATCTGGGCAAGTAACCTCCACGTGCATAATTGGCTCTAATATAATAGGCTCCGCTTCTGCAAGCCCTTTCTTATAAGCCAATGTAGCGGCCATTTTAAATGCCATCTCTGAAGAATCTACAGCATGATAAGAGCCATCATGTAATGTTGTTTTAAGCCTTATGACAGGAAATCCTGCAAGCACGCCATGCTGTATGCATTCTTTCAACCCTTTTTCAACAGCAGGAATGTACTGCCTTGGAACTGTACCACCAACCACCGCATCAACAAATTCTAAATCATCTTCACCATCTATTCTAGGCTCAAACTTAATTTTTACATCACCATACTGTCCATGACCTCCAGATTGTTTTTTATGTTTCCCTTGAACATCTGAAGACTTTCTAATTGTCTCTCTATATGCAACCTTTGGAACTTCTAATGATACATCAACTCCGAATTTATTTTTAAGTTTACTAACTATTACCTGCAAGTGAGTTAACCCTAATCCAGAAATTATAGTTTCTGCACTTTCTGAAGACCTAGATATTGAAAACGTAGGATCTTCTTCTAAAAGCTTTGTTAATCCATTAGATATTTTGTCTTCATCACCTTTAGCTCTAGTTACGATAGCTCTTGAAAATACTGGTTGTGGAAAATCCATGGTATCATATATAAGTAGTCTACTACTATCGCAAAGTGTATCTCCTGTACTAGTATATTGAAGTTTTGAGACTGCTCCTATGTCTCCTGCATCAATTTGACCAGTTATATATTGTTGTTTTCCCTTTAAAAAATACATATTACCTATTTTTTCTTCTTTTTCTTTATTTGTATTATATACTATTGTATCACTTTTAGCTTTCCCAGTAATAACACGGAACATAGATAACTTGCCCACAAAAGGATCAGCAATAGTTTTAAATACTAAAGCCGAAAACGGATCAGTATCATTAATTTTAACTTGCATATATTTATTGTTTTTTATATCTTTTGCACTATAAAGAGTTGTATCCATTGGTGATGGAAAACACTCAACCATATCTTCTAACAACGTATGCATTCCTATGCCTAATAATGCAGAACCACACATTATAGGTGCAATCTCTCCCATAGACGCTCCTTTTATAAGACCGTCATATATTTCTTCTTCACTTAGTGACCCCTCATTAAAATATTTATCTAACAAAACTTCATCAGTTTCCGCTACCGCTTCCATGACGAGCTCTCTACACTCATCTACTTTACTTAATAGTTCTTCTGGGATATCACTTTCTTTCATTTTATGGTTCTTAGAATTAAAAAATCGAGCTCTTCTAGATATTATATTTATTACACCTATAAAATCTCCTTCACTACCTATCGGATATTGAATTGGCACCGCGGATGTCCCAAACTTTTCTCTTATTTGCTGCAAGGCAGCTTCAAAATCACTATTTTCTCTGTCTAATTTGTTAATAAAAAATGCTCTAGGCAATTTATGGTCAGATATATACTCGAAGGCTTTTTCTGTTCCAACTTCTATGCCTGATACACCACAGACAGTTATCATTGCCATATCCACCGCTCTTAAACCCTCAATCATTTCCCCTACATAATCAAAGTATCCAGGCGTATCTACTAAATTTATTTTTACATTCTCCCATTCACTTAAAGCTACTGATGTAGAAATAGATGTTTTTCTCTTCTTTTCTTCGATATCGTAATCACTAATTGTAGTTCCATCATCAACTTTCCCAAATCTATCTATAGCTTTTGTATAATATAATAATGATTCCATTATAGTGGTTTTTCCTGAACCGCTATGTCCAACAATCGCTACATTTCTTAGATTACTGCTTTTATATTCTTTCATATACAATACCTCCTAGATTTTCATTAGATATATACATTGATATATTCTATTTTTGTATAAAAATCCCCTTCTTTTTATCAGAATTTTCTGAATAATATGGATATAGCATTTAACTTTCCGTGATAAAATAAATAAAAGTATCAATAATTTTAAATTATTGATACTTAATTATATATTTGAAATACATAAAAGTTATTACTAAAATTCATACTTATCATAACAAATTTTATATTATACCAAAAAATAAAAAAAGCTATTAACTAGCTTCTATATACTTTAAATAAAAATGGCTCCTCGAAAAGGATTTGAACCTTCAACCTATCGGTTAACAGCCGAGCGCTCCACCGTTGAGCTATCGAGGAACATTACCTAGCGACAACCTACTCTCCCACAAGGTCACCCTTGCAGTACCATTGGCGCATT
>JANZQE010000103.1:0-4828 GCA_038040705.1 Clostridium sp.
AATTACTTATAATATGTATAAGGATGGCAAAAGCATAGATGATATAATGTGTGATAGGAAGCTAAAAAGCCTTACAGTACAAGATCATATATTAAAATGTGCTTATGAGGGTTTTGATGTTAATTTAGATGATTTCATTCCCAAACATCATGAAGCACTTATTATTGAGGTTATAGAAAAAATTGGAGCTTCAAAGTTAAAACCTATTAAAGAAGCATTGCCAAAGGAAATAGATTATTTAGCTATAAAAGCAGCTATATTCAAATACTCTAACAATAAAATTTCTTAAAAAAAAGGAGAAAACATGGAAAAATCATTTAATGAACTAGGCTTACAAGAAAACATTATAGAAGGTTTAAAAAAACAAGGAATAGAAAGCCCTACTGAAATTCAAGTAAAGGCTATTCCGATGGCACTAGAAAACAAAGACATCATAGGAGAGTCAGAAACAGGTACAGGTAAAACACTAGCTTACTTATTACCTATATTTCAAAAAATAGACACATCGTCAAAGGATATAGGAGCAATTATACTTGCCCCCACTCATGAACTTGCAGTTCAAATACATAATCAGATAGAACTCTTATCTAAGAACACTGGAGGCCTTGTAAAATCAACTTGCATAATTGGCAATGTTAACATTAAAAGACAGCTAGAGGCTCTTAAGGGCAAGCCACACATAGTAGTTGGCTCTGCAGGAAGAATTTTAGAGCTTATAACTATGAAAAAACTAAAATCACACTTTGTTAAGACCATAGTAATAGATGAAGGCGATAGATTGATAGATGAAAATAATATTGATGGAGTAAAGGCAGTAATAAAAACTACTCTTAGGGATAGACAAATTATGTTGTTTTCGGCTACGGTATCACTTAAAGCCATAGAAATTGCTAAAACTTTGATGAATGACCCTGAGGTAATTAAGGTAGGCGACAAAAGTCATGTAAATCCTAATATAGATCATATGTATTTCCTTGTTGAGAGGAGAGATAAAATGATCCTTTTGAGAAAACTTATAAGTGCTACTAACCCCGAAAAAGCAATAATATTTATAAATAAAAGTGATGAGGTGGAAATTACAACTTCAAAGCTTAACTATCATGGATTAAAAGTAGAAGGAATTCACGGAAGTTCTGAAAAAGAGAATAGAAAGAAAGCTCTCGAGGACTTTAATGCAGGCAAAATTCAACTTTTAGTGGCTTCTGATTTGGCAGCTAGAGGGCTTCAAATAGATGGAGTATCGCATATATTTAACCTTGATATACCAGAGAATTCAAAGGATTATTTGCATAGAGTAGGTAGAACAGCAAGAATGGGTAAAACAGGTGTAGCCATATCCATAGCAGAAGAGAGAGAGCTTGATCTTATTAAAAACTATGAAAGAGATTTTAATATAGAAATTCTGCATAAAGATATCTACATGGGAAAAATTATTGAACCGAAAATTGCATCAAGCTTCAAAAAGTCATATCAAAAAAAATAAGAAAAAAAATACATTAGCCTACTGTCATTGCTTGTGATATAATGGGGGTTGAGTAGTTTTGACTACAATGAAATTACATAAATATACGGAGGTAGTTATAAATATATGATTAGTACAAACAATATAAGTTTAAGATATGGTGCACGTAAATTATTTGATAATGTTAATATAAAATTTATTCCAGGTAATTGTTACGGATTAATCGGTGCTAATGGTGCTGGTAAATCAACGTTTCTAAAAATATTATCAGGAGAAATTGAAGCTAATACAGGTGACGTTTCTATTACTGCAGGAGAAAGACTGGCATTTTTAAAACAAGACCATTTTGAATTTGATGAAAATGAAGTTATAGAAACAGTGATGATGGGTCATGTAAGACTTTATGACATAATGAAACAAAAAGATGAATTGTATGCAAAACCAGATTTTAGTGATGAAGATGGAATTAAGGCATCAGAACTAGAAGGGGAATTTGCAGAACTTAACGGATGGGAAGCTGAATCCCAAGCTTCAACACTTCTAATGGGACTAGGTATAAATGATGAACTTCAAAGCAAAAAAATGAAGGAACTAACAGGAGCAGAAAAGGTAAAGGTACTTCTTGCTCAAACGCTTTTTGGAAAGCCAGATATTTTACTTCTAGATGAGCCTACAAACGGCTTAGATATTAAATCTAAGAATTGGCTTGAAAATTTCCTTATGAACTTTGACAGTACTGTTATAGTTGTTTCTCATGATAGACATTTTTTAAATAAAATATGTACTCATATTGCAGATATAGATTTTAGTAAAATCCAACTATTTGTTGGAAACTATGATTTTTGGTATGAGTCTAGTCAATTAGCTTTTCAACTCGCCAAAGATCAAAATAAGAAAAAAGAAGAGAAAATTGCTGATTTACAAAGCTTTATTGCTAGATTTAGTTCTAATGCTTCCAAAGCAAAACAGGCTACTTCTCGTAAAAAACAATTAGATAAATTGACTTTAGATGATATAAAACCTTCTTCTCGTAAATATCCTTTTCTTGGATTTAAGCCAGAAAGAGAAGCTGGAAATGATTTATTAACAGTTGAAAATTTAAGTAAAACGGTGGATGGAGTTACCCTTATTGATAATGTGACTTTTATAGTTAACAAGGGAGATAAAATTGCATTTACTGGTATAGATGAAATTGCAAAAACTACTCTATTTAAGATATTAATGGGCGAAATGGAGCAAGATGCTGGAGAATTTAAATGGGGAGTTACTACAACCCAAGCTTATTTACCAAAAGATAATACCGAATATTTTAATAATGTAGATTGCAGCTTGGTTGATTGGCTTCGTCAATTTTCAGAGGAAAAGGCAGAAAGCTTTGTTAGAGGTTTTTTAGGTAGAATGCTTTTCTCTGGAGAAGAAGCTCTTAAACAATCTAGCGTGCTCTCTGGTGGAGAAAAGGTTAGATGTATGCTTTCTAGAATGATGCTTAGTAATGCTAACGTATTAATTTTAGATGAGCCAACTAACCATTTGGATTTAGAATCTATTACTGCATTAAACAATGGATTAAATAGTTATACTGGAACGATTTTGTTTGCATCACATGACCATCAGTTAGTTGATACAGTTGCAAATAGAATAATAGAAATTACACCTAAGGGAATAATGGACAAACAAATGCCTTATGATGAATTCATAGAAAATGATGAAATTCAAAAGCAGCTAGAAATTATGTACAAAAAATAATAATCAGAACTTATATATGAATATAAATTAAGCACCGCTAATAATAATTCTATTAGCGATGCTTTTTTTAGTTAGAAGTTAAAACAAACCGAAACCACCACGTCCGCCACCGCAGTTGCCGCCGCCACCAATTCCTAAAAGTAAAAGAATTAACCAGATACCAGTACCTCCACCGCCACAACCGCCGCCAATGCCACCACCGCAGCTATTGCCACAGTTGTTTCCACAGTTGGAAACAGGTTTGCTGCAACAACTATTGCAACAACAATCGTTTCTATGTCTATGACTCATACAAATTACCCCCTTTTGAAAAGCAATGTTCAAATAAATACAAGATCTGTATGCTAGTCTATTTATTTGAATGTGTCTAAGCAAAAGCTCTAAAATCAAACTTTTACTTAAGTACTGGGGTTACTTATAAAAATTGTATCTGATACTATAATATATTCTGTATTTTACTAAATGTGAATATTCACTAATTGTTTTTTGAAAGATGTTAATTTAAAATTTATAATTGGGATTAGATATTCGATCTATAAACACATCTAAATTAGCAGACCCACTTATAAATACCCTATCTAAGGTTAAAATTCCATCTGTTTTATCGGACCATCTGCCAGCGGTGGCAAAAGCCATTGTATATCCAGCTTCTTTTACAGCCTTTAAGCTCTCTTTTGAATACTCACCATAGGGATATGCAAAATATTTAATTCTTTTATTTAGTGTTTTTTCTAGAAAATTTTTAGACTCCTTTAATGTTTCTAGTTGTTTTTCGTAGGATAACTCCTTTAAGTTCTTATGATGGACAGTATGGCTTTGGATATCCATTCCACTGGACTCCATTTCTTTTAGCTGTTCTATATTCATATAATTTTTGGATTTACCTACTGCACCTGTTATAACAAAAAATGTTGCTTTAAACTCAAATTCATTTAATATAGGCAAAGCTTCTACATAGTTATCTACATACCCATCATCAAAAGTTAACACTACTGATTTTTCTGGAACTGGTTTATTTTTTGCAAAAAAATCGTAAGCTTCATCCAAGGTTAGTGTTACATAACCAGTATCTTTTAAATACTTCATTTGTTTCTTAAAATTTTCTTTAGGAACTCTTACTGTATTTCCAGCCTCATAGCCAATAGAATGATACATAAGGACTGGAAGTCCCTTATCATTGTGTTTAATTTTAGCCTCAGCTACTAAAACTATAGCATCTGTATTTTCTGTTTTGTATTCAATATCCGGGGTTTTCTGTGCTTCACCTTTTAGAATTTCAGTTGCATTTATATTTTCTACTATCTTACTGTTTTTTTCTGTTAATGATTTATGCTGATAATACTGCCTCCGAATAAAATATCCCGATAAAGTAGATATGAAAACTAAAACAACAACTACTATTACGATTATTTTTCTTTTCAAATTAACACCTCATCATCATATGAATAATTGTATATCTGATTCTAAAGCATCCTTTAGATAATCGGTGGCTTCAATTATTTCGAGTTCAGGTATAAGCTCTTCTTTATTGAAGCCCATCACATTCATGGAAAGTTTACACCCATAAAATTTGACACCCTTTTTCCTTGCACCTTCTAAAAAATTTGAAAGAGTTGGGGT
>JANZQE010000104.1:0-2786 GCA_038040705.1 Clostridium sp.
AGGGATATACGCATGCTATAGTAGTAACCTTATCAACAGGGTTATCAGGCATATTTAATGCTATAAAACTTACAAGTGAAAACCATCCTAGCATTATTACTCACTTATGTGATTCACAATCTATTGCTCTTGGTGAGGGACTCATAGTAACAGAATGTGGAAGGCTTATAGAAGAAGGAAAGAGTTTTGAAGAAGTTGTTTCCACTATTCCATCTATTAAAAAAAGAATCCACTTGTACTTTGTAGTAGGCACTCTAGAGTATTTAAAAAGAGGCGGAAGAATTGGAAAAGTTTCAGGCACTATAGCTGAGCTTCTAAACATAAAACCTATAATTTCAATAGACACCGATGGTAAGTATATTACCAGTGAAAAGGTAAGAGGTAGAAAACAATCTCTTAACAAACTTGTAGAGCTTACTAATAATATTTTAGATAAAAAGAAGTGTAAGGTTTATATAGTGCACGGTGAGGCCTTAGAAGAGTCTAAAAAAGTAATGGAAAGTATACGTCCTCATCCAAACGCTACTTCCATAGAATTTGGTGGATATATAAGCCCTGTATCAGGAGTCCATAGTGGACCAGGTTTAGTAGGAATGGTTTGCATAGAGGAATCATAAATAAAAATGGATGATATAAAAAACAAAGAAAATGAGATAGACATTAGGGCTGAGGAAAAAAGGCTATACGATGAATATAAGAAAAAACTTGCAGAGCTTCGAAAAGTTAAGAAAGAAAAAGAAGCTGTAGGGCAAGTATTTACCAAAGGATTACTACCTTTGTACGTGCTATATATTCTAAGTTTAGGCGAAACTAATGGGAATGATATATCTCATAAAATTGGAGATAGAACAAATGGTCTTTGGGTTCCTAGTACAGGCGGAATATATCCTCTTTTAAAAAGGTTAGAAAAGGAAAAATTGGTCCTTGGTAATTGGAATGATTCTAAGAAAGCACAAAAAATATATAAAATTACTGTAGTAGGTACGGCGCAATTAGAAAATAAAAAGCACCTATTACAAGAAAAAATTGAGGAAGCACTAGAAGTGTTTAAAATTATCTATAATGATTTATATAATTTAAAAAAGTAGCTGCAGATGTAGCTACTTTTTTTGTGGCACCGATTTAAAGTTTAAGTTTTAAGTCTCCTTCTCTTATCCATCCTTTCTTTCTCATGATTTCTGAGAAAATCAAAGTCAAAACAGCAGGAGCAATAAAGTGTAATAGCAAAATTCTAAAAACTATTACAGAAGTAGGTGCGCTTCCTTGCATAGTAGCTAAGGTTCCAAATTGACCTACGAGACCACTGGTTCCCATGCCTGCACCTAGCGAATTATTTTTCATTGCAAAAATTGTTGTAGAAAAAGGACCTAAAATAGCACCAGCCAGTGTAGGCGGTATCCATACTTGAGGACGCTTTATTATATTAGGTACTTGTAGCATGGAGGTACCTAGTCCTTGGGATAATAAACCGCTAAACTTATTTTCTCTGTAACTTGAAACAGCAAAGCCTATCATTTGAGCACTACAACCCACCGTGGCGGCACCAGCTGCAAGGCCGGACATCTTTAGTGATATTGCTATGGCGGCACTACTAATTGGCGTTGTAAGGGCTAGACCCATTAAAGTGGATACAGCTATACCCATTGGAATAGGCATAAGGGTTGTAGCAGAATTTATAACGGTGCCTAGATTAGTCATAAAGACTGATATAAAGGGGCCAACAAATTTACCTGCTAAACTTCCTGTAATAATAGTAACAATGGGAACTATAACGATATCAATCTTTGTTTTTCCAGAAATCAAGTTTCCAAGTTCTGCACCTATTACGGCAGCAATAAATGCTCCTACAGGTCCGCCTCCCATATACATATATCCGAATGCTCCAGTTGCAGCCGAAGAAAACATTGTAAGGGGAGTGACTTTTAAACCCCAAGCTACAGCTACACCTATAGCTGCGCCTACCACAGGTGATTTAGCAGAAATGATTTCTGTAAATTCTTTAAGAAAGTCTAGTCCAGGAACTTTTGATAATTGACTTAGTATTAGTCCAATGATTAAGGAAGCAAAAAGACCTAATGCCATGGCACTTAAGGCATCTAGAAAATATCTTTTAATGGCTTTTTTTAAAAATAATCTAAATTTTCCCATGAGATTTCCCCCTAATTAAAATATATTTACAAAAAATTATAACAATATTATGTGTAATTATTATTATTTAAGTCATCTATATGTGTGTATACTGATGTATATACACATATAACTAAAAATATTATAACATTATAATGTAAGTACATCAATAAAAACATAGAAAAATATAAAAAAAGCATAAAGCCTTTTAGCGTTATGCTTTTAAATATAATATTATAGATTCAAATAAGTGCTGCCATCAAGAGGGATTAGTGCTTGCAAACCTGGAGTGCCGGAAGCTAAGCCTACAGCATAAACAGTATAAGAACGTCCTGCCTTCAGCCTTATATTAGGGACATATAAAATAGTGCTTTTGGTGCCAGTAGGCTTAGCTTCCAAAGTATAGGTTCCAGCAGGTACTTTTATATAGTCTGTGAATTCTTTGTAACTGACATTTTTAAATAGAATTGTACCATCTGACAGTGAAATATCAACAGGGGGAGCATTTGGTGATAAATGAGCGAATTTAACATGGACCATATTTTGAGTGTCCATAATTTTAGTTTCTGGAATAGGAAGTAAATCAATATTTGGTAATAAACCAATAGCTGCGACTGTATAAATTTTTCCTGGTGGGACTAAAAGGTTTTTACTAAGTA
>JANZQE010000105.1:0-8776 GCA_038040705.1 Clostridium sp.
TGGTGGGTCTAAATGGACTCGAACCATCGACCTCACGCTTATCAGGCGTGCGCTCTAACCAGCTGAGCTATAGACCCATAATAACCTCATAATTATAATACCAATTTTTCCAGTTGTCAACACTTTCCTATTCCAATACCGCTTAAGTGTTTAACTATTCTAGTACGGTACTTAGCTTGAGTATGTAATTATGAAATTTTTACGTAATGACTTGAAACAGAAACGATAAAACTATTGAAATTCAATTTAGAAATTCTTCTTTTGCGAATGTTAAATTCTCGTAAGACTGCCACGACGTCAGTCTAGCGAACCTGAGCCAGGACGGCTCATGTGAGCGCTAGAGAATTTCGCATGAGCAAAAGATTAGAATTTATTAATAGAATTTCATGTTTAGAGTTCGGTTGCAAGGCATATAGTAGAAATTTCATATTTTCAAGCATACTATCAAACTAGTCTATACTTAGTTCCAATCTTTATCTATAATATCCCATATCATCTTTCCCACCCTAGATATAGTAGTTATACCATAAACATTATTAGGTAAGTTATTAGCCATTATAGTAAAAAGAAATTTCCCTTTTGGTATCATAATTATTGCATTATCATTTTCAACACATTCAAAGCTACCACCTTTATTGGCAATATTCTCTTGAATATCTCTCGGTATATAAAATGGAATTTTGTTTTTACGTTGTTGTTTTTTTAATATACTTATAAGCAAATTGCTATTCTCTTCATTTAAATATTGCTTTAGATATAATAATTTAAAACACTTACTTAAGTCAAAACTAGTAGAGATGTTTTCTAATTCATCGCTGTCCGATTTAACTTTAGTTGTAACCCTTTTCAATTTTGTGTCTTTGAGTCCCAATTCTTTAAACAATTCTTCTATTCGCTCCATACTTAAAATTTTAATTATTTTGTTTGCTGCTGTATTATCACTTTGCATAAGCATCGCTATTAATAATTCAAATATAGAATATTCTTTACCTTCGAATTCATGTATTATACCATTTGAGCCATGGATTTTATCACTTTCTTCGATTTTTATTTTATCTTGTAAATCTATTGTTCCATTTTGCACCTCTTTTAGAAGTACCATTGCAAGAGGTAACTTTATACATCCAGCCGATAGCATTTCTTTGTTCTCATTAAAACCATAAAGATATCCACTATTTATTTCCTCAAAATAAAAACTGTAAGTCCCTTCTCTTGTGTCTAAATATTTTTTTATTACTTTCATAATATAATATCCTCCTGGCTTTTCTGTTGGATAGACACCAATCAATAATTGCCGTCCTCTATATTTTAAAACTACACTAAAATAGATTATTAAACCAGCACCTAGGGTGCTGAAATGTTATTAATCACCAAATGAAATTCCAATGCTTCTGGCAACTTTAACTAATTCGCCATTCGGATTAACATTTTTAGTATCTCCTATAACATTTTCTAAGTGTGAATAAGATATTTTATTTCCCACAAGCGTAACCATATTCCCAAATTTACCTTCATTAACCAAATCGACAGCCGCCACTCCGTATCTAGTAGAAAGCATCCTATCAAAAGACGATGTTATACCACCTCTTTGGATATGCCCGAGTACTGTACATCTAATTTCATGATCCTTTACAAGCTGTTCTAGTTGATAAGCCAATTTGTTTCCTATCCCGCCTAGTCTTATTGGGTCTGGGCTATCTGCAACTATTTTACTAACTACAACATCTCCACCTTTTTCTTTTGCACCTTCTGCAACAACAATAATACTAAATAATTTTCCTTCATCTTCACGTTCTTTTATTTTTTCAACTATTTTTTTAATATCAAATCCTATTTCTGGTATTAATATTACATCGGCTGATCCTGATATTCCAGATTCTAGTGCTATCCAACCTGCATTTCTTCCCATTACCTCGAGTATCATTATCCTATGATGTGATTCAGCTGTGGTATGAAGTCTATCAAGTGCCTCTGTAGCAACCCCAACTGCAGTATTAAATCCAAAAGTAAAGTCTGTCGCTGCTAAATCATTATCTATAGTCTTTGGAACCCCTATTACATTAACTCCTTTTCTTCCAAAATCTCTAGCGCTTGTAAGTGTACCATCTCCCCCAATAACTATTAGAGCATCCACACCTTCTTTTCTCATATTTTCAATTGCTACATCTGATACGTCTTTTTTAACCATTACACCATCTTCGTAAACATTATAATCAAATAAATTATCTTTATTAGAACAATATAATATAGTTCCACCTTTATGTTGAATTCCTGAAACTGTTTCTAAAGTTAGTGGCATCGTTTCATTCCTATATAATCCTCTATATCCAAATCTGTAACCGACTACTTCATAACCATAGTTTAATATTGCATTACGAGTAACTCCTCTAATTACAGCGTTAAGCCCCGGACAATCCCCTCCACCAGTAAGCACGCCTATTTTTTTTATTATACGCGACATATACATACCCCCAAACTCTATTTGCTATATTATACACCCTACAGTATGAAATATAAATGATGTGCTGCTATTAATGAAATATTCTCAATTTTTCACAAATAGAATAGCTCAATAAAGAAAATATAACATAATATATCATATTCCAATCTATAAACGATAAATTCAAATATAATATTACGTGTCATATTAACTCAAATCTTTCATCATAAGCAAAAAAAAGAATTTCGACCTTTAATTAGCAGAAAATTATAACTTATAATGAGATTCTACCAACTTTAATTAAAAATAGCAATACAACACCACTAATTATCCTATAAATTATGTAATAAATTCACCACCTTATAAATAAAAATATATAGAATAACTATCATCCTATATATTTTTACTCATACATTCATTTTTCTATTACTACTTCTTTAGATAATTTTTTACCATCTTGTGATAATTTAATAGAATTTATTCCGTAAGCAATTTGCAGTTCATAAAAGGTATCTACTTTAATATAATCGGAACCATTAACACTTATGAAATAATCTGTGAGCATGTAACTATTTATAAATGCTCCAACAGTAAAGTTTTGTACTTCTTTTGTATCATTTTTAAGGTCTCTCTTTGCAAATATTAAAGTTGGATCTTTGTCCTTACCAGTATTTTCATATTGTATCTTAGGTGATATATTAAATACCTTTGAATTATTAACAAAAATAGTGGGTTGTGTAAACCCTTCCTTAGTTTCTATTTTAGGAAGTTGTTTGACTTTCAAATAAGTAATTTGCGAATTACTTTTTAGCTCACCATATTTATTGTTATCTATATATATACTATAACTTTCATAGTAATTTCTCATGTTTTTTATGTATTTACTGGCATTCTTTAGCTCCTGAATTTCCACTTTTTCTATTCCAATATTTATTATATCAACAGCTCCCAGTGGAATTCCATCTTGTTTCATATACTGTGCATTGACCCCATCTATCATTATCCACTTCTTATATTTATCGCTCCATATTTCAGAGACATTAAAATATGATTTTCCTTTAACTTTATTATCAGTTCCTCTAAGTATCCCACGCCGTGCATTAATTCCAACAGAAGCTAAACATTCTTCGTACATGGCTACATAATCACTATCAGATATTTCACCTCCTGCAAAAGCTACTTCCATTATTTCCAAGGTAGTTTTATCGCTGGTCATAGATGTACTTTTAGCTTTTACATTTTCATTTATAAACTTCATGATTTTAATGGAATTTTCAAGCTGATCATCCTTGTTATCTATAAGTTTATTTATTCCGTACTTAGCTTTAATTTTTAGTAAATTTTCATTTTGTGGATTCAAGTAATAAAAATGAATATTATCACCATTATAAAAATTATCCCACTTAGTAATTATTAGACCTTCCTTGCTAGTAGCATTTTTAAATTTAAAATCCCATACAATTACTGCTGCTATTATAACAACTAAAATTAAAATTCTACCAAGACAATTATTTTTTTTCATATATTCTCCTTTTTTATTCTCTTTTCAGATAGCTATTTGATGTATTATCCAACTTATATTGATTTTATTTCTTCATTGAGTATATCATATTTATAATGTAAATCACATAAAAATGACCCCTAGCGTAGGCATTCTTTTAGAAACCTTCTCTAGGGGAAACATTAGATTTTACCCATGCTTATTTTATTATTGTGTTATAGGTCCAGCATTTATTATACTTTCCTTAATCCCTTTATATTTACTAAAATTCTCAGAAAATTTGAGTGCTAATGCTTTAGCTGTTAGCATATATTCATCTTTATCATTCCATGTATTTTCTGGATTTAATATTTCTGAAGGCACATTTGGAACCGCACTCGGTATAGCCACATTAAATATTGGATGCATAATATATTGTGCTTCCCTAAGCTTGCCTTCAAGAGCGGCTTTTACCATAGCCCTGGTATAAGATAGCTTCATTCTTGTACCTATACCATACTCACCACCGATCCAACCTGTGTTTACTAAAAATACTTCTGTTTTATGTTTATCTATTCTATCACCTAAAAGTTTTGCATAAACTGATGGGTCCATTATCATAAAAGGTTCACCAAAACAAGATGAAAAAGTGGCTTTCGGCTTTGTAATTCCACGTTCAGTACCAGCAACCTTACTTGTATATCCTGAAATGAAATGATACATTGCAGCTTCTCTAGAAAGTTTTGAAATCGGGGGAATAACCCCAAAAGCGTCTGCTGTTAAAAATATTATAGTACTTGGATGTCCTCCAATACCGCTTAATTCAGCATTTTCAATATATTCTAGTGGATAAGCTGCCCGAGTATTCTCCGTTAAGCTATCATCATCATAATCCGGAATCTTATCATCATGGAGCACAACGTTTTCAAGAAGTGTACCGAATTTTAATGCTGAATAAATTTCACTCTCCTTGTTCTTATCTAACTTTATTGTCTTAGCATAGCATCCACCTTCAAAATTAAACACCCCACTATCACACCAACCATGTTCGTCATCTCCCATAAGCTTTCTCACTGAATCCGATGACAGTGTGGTTTTACCTGTGCCAGAAAGACCAAAAAATACTGCTGTGTCACCATTTTCACCAATATTTGAAGAACAGTGCATTGGGAATACACCTTTTCGTGGCAATAAAAAATTCATTATTGAAAAAATAGATTTTTTAATTTCTCCTCCATACTGAGTTCCACCAATTAGCACAATTTTCTTATCAAAATTTATTATAATAAAAGCTTCGGAGTTTACCCCCTCTCCTGCTTTTGCTTTGAATCCTGGTGCTGCAATTACTGTGAACTCAGGTTTATGATTGTCTAACGTAAGTTTATCTGTTCTTCTAAATAATTGCTCAGATAGTAACGCCTGTGATGCAAATTCATTTACTACTGTAATTGGTAATCTATACTCTTTCATAGCACCGACATATCCATCAAATACAAATAAATCTTTATCACTTAAATACTCACACATTTCACTATACAAATTATCAAATACTTCCTCTTGTATTTGTAAATTTACATCTCCCCAATTTATTGAATTAACAACGCTTTCTTGTGAGACTATAAATCTATCCTTAGGCGATCTTCCTGTATATTTTCCTGTATTTACAACCAATGCACCTGTTTCTGATAAAGTTCCTTCTTCTCTTTTTAAAGCAAAACACACTAAATCAGATACAGGTAAATTCCTGTATATTTTTTTTGATGTTTCTAAGTTTAAATAATTTAAATTTTCTATACATTCCATAATATTACCTCCATAGTCAAACATCTTTTTTTATTTTTAATTGCATTAATATAGCACATGAATCTATTAAGTTTTACTGTTATACTATTATTTTACAACTTTTTGCTCAAAATGCAAGAAAATAATTATAATAATATTATTTTGATGTTTTCATGATAGTGTTCATTCATTATACTAAATTATTGTTAATATAGCATACTCTATTTAATTAATTGTGTCTCACTTTAATTTTTCAAAACAATGTTTCTTTAACAATATAAAAACCGCCATTAGGCGGTTTTTATATTGTTTGTATTTCGAAAAAAATATTGTAATTACCTTAACTAGTAAAATAAAGTGAATTCTGGAATTTTTAATTCTTCATTATCTTTTCCTGTTACATAACTTTGTTTTAACTTCTTAACCTTATTATAATTTTCAACAATAATTTTTTTAGTGTACTCATCATGGGAATCATTTAAACCCTGAAAGGCCTTTGTTATATTTTCTAACCCCTTCTCTACGTTCTGTTCCATACTAATGTAATAACAACCGATATTATTCAGGGTCAATATATCTTCCTCATCGGCATCATAAGCGCTTTTTATTTCTGCTTTTGCTTCCACGACTTTACTTTGAGTCATGTATATAGTCGCTAAAGTCCTATGGTATTTAGGTACTGATTCATCTAATTTACTACACATATTCAAAATTTCTATGGCCTCTTCACCCTTGCCATCAAAAATTTTTATTAATGCCATGTTATATTTTATTTCCACATCGTAAGGTCTAATAATAGATGCAAAATTGAAATATTCTAGAGCCTTATGAATATCATCAGATGAATGCCAATAATAATTTGCAAGACTCAGCATTATATTATAATTATATGGTTCTTTGCTTAATGCGGTTCTATAGTAAGGCTCTGCTGCTAATTTTGAGGTTCCATGTTTTAATATTTCCGGCATTAAAAACCCATAGTTATCTGGGTATTCACTATTACTTTGGATAGACTTTCCACAATATTCACTAGCCTTTTCATAATCACCCTTGTAAAGATAATACCAACCCGCACTATGATAGGCTCCGTAATCATCTGGACCAGCTGAAATTACATCTTCGATTAGTTTATCTGACTTTTCTGTATCATCCATATTTTTGTAAACATTGGCCTTTATTAATTTTATTTGAGTATCCCCTATATCTTCACCAGAAATTTCGTCTATTAATTTGTTTGCTTCATCTACGGTGTCGATGCTTAGAGAATATATCTTAGCTAACCACATTTTATATGCTAAATCATTAGGATTCCTTTTGGAAAGAGCTGTTATGTTTTCAAGCAAAATATCTTTATTGTATAAAGATATTTGCGATAACACATCATATATCTTATACTCGTCCTTATTTAATTCATAGGCAATTTTTAACATACTATAACCCTCCTCCCATTTCCCTATAAGCATTAACATTTTAGAATACTCGGCTGTGTCATAGGATGATTGTGTATCCACTTCATACCCAGAAATAATTTCTTTTGCCTCGGTAATTTTGTTGTTTCCCATATAAACTGTAAACATAGTCTTTATTAGACTTTTATCTTTCGGATATTTGATTAATGCAAGGTTTCCATCCTTTAATGCTTGTTCATATTTACCATTCATGAACTCCGTGAAAATCATATGATTATAGGAGGACACATCTAACTCTTCATATTGTTTTGCTAAGTCAATATATTTTAATGAATTATCTAAATCATTCATAACAGAATAAATTTCAGCTATTTTAAGGTTCCATTTTGGTGAGGTCATATCTTTTTTAGAAAGCTCACCGTATTTTGCAATAGCTAAATCGTATTCCTGTGCATAATAATGTTTTTCAGCTTCCGTTACTAATTTACTTAAACTAGAATTTTTCTGTGCTAAGCTTACAAGCATAATGCTTATAATAGTAACGCACAAAACTAATACCATGGATTTGAATTTATCTAATTTCATCAGATTTTCTCCTCTTTTTGAATTTTGTTATCTATAATTCACTGTTGATTTTTAAATATTACATTAAATATCATTAATATGTTAGACATTTATGAATCTATGTTATAAAATTATAGTGACTTAAATATATAACTATTTAATAAACAATGGTTGGGAGGTATTTTTTTGAAAAGATCACCTAGAAATATATCACTACTCATATTTTTTTCTGTGATTTTAACCTTAGTTGCAATTAAAACTATTTCCTTTTCTTTAAAAAGGGTTAAAGAAAATCAGACTATTTTAGAAAACCAAAAGGCTAAACCAACTGAGAAAATTGTAACTATCCCTAAAACAGAGATTCCTCCAAAAGTAGAAGATACAAATACAGAGGTTCTATTATCTGCTGTAGGAGATTGTACTATAGGAACTGACAGTAAATTTGCTTATGCCAGTAGTCTTCCTGCTATGGTATCAAAACATAACAATGATTATTCTTACATATTTAAAAATGTATATAGCATTTTTAATGCGGACGATGTTACCATCGCCAACTTAGAAACAACTTTTACAGACTCAAATGACAGGGAGGATAAGCAGTTTAATTTTAAGGCTCCAAGTGGTTATGCCAAGACCTTAACTCTAGGGTCTATTGAAGGAGTAAATCTGTCTAACAATCATATTTATGATTATAAACAAAAGGGATTCGAAGATACAAAACTGGCCCTTGAAAGTGAAAACGTCAACTATTTTGGAGAAGGATCAAAATGGATAACCAAAATAAAGGAGCAGCCCTTTGGTTTCTTAGGTTACATGGGTTGGTCCCTGGACCAACCGTTTCTTGATAGATTAAAAGCAGATATTTTAGATTTAAAGAAGAATAATTCCGTTGTAGTTATAAATTTTCACTGGGGAAATGAACGTCAGTATTACCCTATTCCCGCACAAACTGAACTTGCGCATTTTGCTATTGATAACGGTGCAGATATAATACTCGGACACCACCCCCACGTAATTCAAGGCATAGAACAATATAAAGGTAGAATTATAGCCTACAGTTTAGGGAATTTCGCCTTTGGTGGTAACTCTAATCCAAAGGAC
>JANZQE010000106.1:0-6432 GCA_038040705.1 Clostridium sp.
CTAAATCTTTAAGAGTAACCTCCTTTCCATAAAATTGTATAATTTTATTTGATTTCATGTAAATTCCCCCTCTTTTAATTACTTATTGTTACATTTATGTACTATTATAACATAAATGTATTTTCATTAACATATACTTTATTAATTTATATATTTTTTTAATTTTTAATAAGTAAAAAGCTGTGATTTTTAACATCACAGCTTTTTATTCGACGAAGGGACAGGGGACGGTTAACAACTTTTTCGCCTAAAGCTAAAAGTTTTTAACCGTCCCCGAATTTTTTAGGTTAATTAGTTGTTAACCGTCCCCCACACACCCCACACCTTTTAAGTCTATTAGTTGTTAACCGTCCCCAATCTTTCACCCAATCTTTCACGCCAATTACCCTTTAAGAATTTCTCCTCAATTTCATAGCTTGGAAGAGGCTTACTGTAGTAATATCCTTGTATTTGATTGCATCCTATACCTCGCAATAGTTCGATCTGTTCCTTGGTTTCCACGCCTTCTGCAATAACATCCAACCCAATTTTCTGTGCAAGTTGTATTATTCCATCTACAATGGCTTTTTCCCTCTCATTTGTAACAATGTTGTCAATAAAGGACTTGTCTATTTTGAGCGTGTTTATAGGCAACTGCTTTAAATAACTAAGAGAAGAATATCCCGTCCCAAAGTCATCTAAGGCAATATTTATACCTAAGTCTCTGATGACAGTAAGAAGTTTCACGCTTTTCTCAAAATCCTTCAGCAAAATACTTTCTGTGATTTCTAGTTCCACAAACCTTGGATTAACATTTGTTTCTGCTATAAGTTTTTTTAGGGTTTCTTCAAATTTATCATTCTCTAGTTGAATTGAAGATAAATTTATTGCAATAGTATCATATATATATCCTTTATTTTTCCATGCATTGTTTTGAAGATATACTGTTTTTATAATCCATTCACCCATGGGGATTATTAGTCCGCTTTGTTCTGCAATAGGTATAAACTCTACAGGCGATACTTTGCCTAGTTCAGGACTTTCCCATCTTAAAAGTGCCTCAAATCCCTTTACTTTATTGTTTATAATATCTATCTGTGGTTGATAATAAATTTCAAGCTCATTCTTTTCTAATGCTGACCTAAGTCCCTTTTCTATTTCCACACGTCTTACTACTTCTTCACTCATGCTTTTGTTGAAATAACAATATTTCGATTTACCATTGTATTTAGCATTATACATAGCGGTATCAGCACATCTAAGCAGCGCAGAGCTACTCTTACCATCTTGAGGAAATACTGCAATACCAATGCTTGCTGAGGTATATACATACTTGGTTTCTATATTTATTTCACAATTTAGCAAATCTTGTAGTTTTTCACAAAAGCCACTTATATCTGAGTAATCCTGAACATCCTTCATTAAAATAAAAAATTCGTCTCCCCCTACTCTTGAAACAATGTCTCCTTTTTTAATGGATGCTTTAATAGATATTGCAACGTTTTTTAGTAATTCATCTCCATAATCATGCCCTGAAGTATCATTAATTTCTTTGAAATTATCCAAATCAATAAATAATACGGCAATTTTAGTTTGTTTACCTTTAGCCTTAATAATCTCACTTTTAAGGGTATTGACAAACAATATTCTATTAGGTATTTCTGTTAATCTATCATAGTATTCTAATTTATTAATTTTTTCCTCATAATTCTTTTGGTCCGACATATCTGTAACTGATCCTGAAATTTTAGTTGCAACGCCCTTGCTATTTCTTAGGCACTTTCCTCTAATTAGAATCCATTTCTCTCCGCCATCATTATGCATGATTTTTACCTCACTTTGGTAGTATAATGTCTTACCACTAACGTGATTTTTAAAATCACTTGATGCGATTTCTTTATCTTCTTCTACCACTAAACTCATTAAATCATCTAATGATATTATAGTATCTTTATCATATCCAGTTATATCGCTAAATTTATTTGAGGAAAAGAACGCTTTAGTTATAAGATCGACTTCCCATATTGCATCGTTAGAGCCTTCCAAAGCTAATTTATATCTTTCCTCACTTTTTTCAATTATTGCTTGTTTTTCATTAAGTTCATCATATTGCGCTCTTAACTCTTCTTCTGCAGCTATTAATTGCTCATAGGTAGCTTGAATTTCTTGATAATTCTCATTCAATTTACGAGACCACATCTTACTCTTTTTGCTAAGTTCTTTGACCAGAAAATATATTAATATAGATGATACAACTACATAACCCCAACCTTTAATTGTTTGTATACGTGTCATTAGCGATTTGCTTTTGACAACACTATTTAAAATCCTATCTGAAAATGCTACCCAAAGTACACCAACTAAAGCATACCCTAGCGTTACTTTAAGAGGCATTTTTTTAAGCCCCATATCATCAGGAAAAAATGAATCAGCTTTAAATGAATCAGCTTTAAATGTTTCAGCTTTATTTGTTAAGTCTTTTCTTATGCCATTCACCTCGAGACCTCCTATTTTAAAATATTTCACCAAACTTTTACATAATACTTTTAATTATCGTCTGATTTTTAGTTTTATTAATAGTTATTTACAATATATTTTATAATTTTTAATTTTTTTTTAATATAATAGATTTCGCTTACAATTTTAGTATTGTTAATTGTTTATTCATGCCCTTGACATTTTTATTACATGTGTTATAATTACTGTTAATATAATATTTTAACACTATGAAGAGAAGAGTAAGTTAACGCACATTTACAGAGAGAGAATATCACTGCTGAAATATTCTTAAATGCACCTAGCTGAAGACTACCTCTGAGTGGCTTTAACAAAGCCCGATAATTACGTTATAATTATTAAGTGGTTTATTTTTATAAACAATTTGGGTGGAACCGCGGGAAATTATAATCTCGTCCCTTTTCTATAATTAGAATTGGGATGGGGTTTTTTGTTTTGTAAAAAATCAGAAAGGAGCAATATATATGATAAATATTACATTAAAAGATGGTTCAATGAAAGCCTATGAATCCGGAATAACTGTATTTGAAATTGCAAAAGACATCAGTGAGGGACTTGCAAGAGTTGCTTGTGCTGGCATGCTGAATGATAAGACTGTAGATTTACGTCTGAAAATCACTGAAGACTGCGAGCTTAGTATATTAACTTTTGATAGCGAGGAAGGCCAAAAGGCCTTTAGACATACTGCTACTCATATTTTAGCTCAAGCAGTAAAAAGATTATTTCCAGATACTAAACTTGCCATCGGACCTGCAATAGATGGAGGCTTCTACTACGATTTTGATAAAAACGGTTCTTTTTCTGCTGAGGAAATTATAAAAATAGAAGCAGAAATGAAGAAAATTGTTAAAGAAGATTTACAAATAGAAAGATTTGAACTTCCAAGGTCTGAAGCTATAGCTTTCATGGCAGATATGGGTGAAACTTTCAAAGTTGCATTGATTGAAGATTTACCTGCGGATGCAATTATCTCCTTCTACAAACATGGCGAATTTACAGACCTTTGTGCAGGACCACATTTGATGTCTACAAAGTATATTAAAGCCTTTAAATTAACTCAAGTTGCAGGCGCATATTGGAGAGGTAGCGAGAAAAACAAAATGCTTAGCCGTATCTATGGAACTGCCTTTACAAAAAAATCTGATTTAGATGCTCATTTAGAAAGAGTTGAAGAAGCTAAAAAAAGAGACCATAACAAACTCGGACGCGAACTTAAATTCTTTACAACATCTGATGTTATAGGTCAGGGCTTACCGCTTCTTATGCCTAATGGCGCAAGAGTAATTCAGCTTTTAGAACGTTTTGTTGAAGATGAAGAAGAAAAAAGAGGATACGTTATAACTAAGACTCCTCTTATGGCTAAGAGTGATTTATATAAAATGTCTGGACACTGGGACCATTATAAAGATGGAATGTTTGTCCTTGGCGATGAATCTAAAGACAATGAAGTTATGGCACTTCGCCCAATGACATGTCCATTCCAATTTACAATTTATAATGCAGATCAAAAGAGTTATCGTGACCTTCCAATTAGATACGCTGAAACTTCAACATTATTTAGAAATGAATCTTCAGGTGAAATGCACGGTCTTATAAGAGTACGTCAATTCACTATTTCTGAAGGTCATCTAGTTGTTAGACCAGATCAATTAGAACAAGAATTTAAGGATGTTGTAGCTTTAACTAAATATTTCATGGAAACATTAGGATTACAAGATGATATCACATACAGATTCTCTAAAGGGGATCGAAACAATAAAGAAAAATATATAGATAATCCTGCTGCTTGGGAAGACACTGAATCCAAGATGAAGGAAATATTAGACCACTTAGGAATAAACTATGTAACAGCTATTGATGAAGCTGCTTTCTACGGCCCTAAGCTTGATCTTCAAATCAAAAATGTTCATGGTAAAGAAGATACTATAATCACTGTACAAATTGACTTCGCACTACCTGAAAGATTCGACATGACTTATGTTGATAAAGACGGAGTTAAAAAACGTCCATATGTTATCCATAGAACTTCTATTGGTTGCTACGAGCGAACACTCGCAATACTCATAGAAAAATATGCCGGTGCTTTCCCGACTTGGCTTGCACCACTTCAAGTTAAAGTATTACCTATTTCTGAAAAATATCATGATTATGCAGATTCTGTAGTAGCAAAGCTTAAAGCAGCTAATATTAGAACTTCTGGAGACTTTAGGGCAGAAAAAATAGGATACAAGATTCGTGAAGCCCGTAATGAAAGAGCACCATTCCTTCTAATCGTTGGTGAGAAAGAGGAAGATTTAAATCAAGTTTCTGTTAGAAGCCGTAAAAATGATGATGAAGGTGCAATTGCACTAGATTCCTTTATTGCAAGAATTAAAAATGAAATAGAAACTAAACTCCTATAATAACAAACGCCAGTACAAAATTTTGTACTGGCGTTTATTATTTTTATTTTTGAATTTTGAAAGAGCTCTTTAGTGATACTATTCTGTTAAAAACTAGTTTACTTTCTGTTGTGTATCTAGAATCTACATTGAAATATCCATGTCTAAAGAATTGGAATTTATCTTGTGGTTTTGAACCCTTCATACTTGGTTCTATAAATCCCTGTAAAATTTCAATGGAATTCGGGTTTATTTGATCTAGGAAGGTTTTTCCTTCACTTTTCTCTTCGTCTAATATTAGTGGCTCAAATAATCTAAATTCTGCTGGCAATGCATTTATTTCATCTACCCAGTGAATTGTTCCTTTAACTTTTCTTCCAGAAAATCCACTTCCACTCTTAGTTTCTTTATCATAAGTACAGTGAAGCTCAATTACATTTCCTTCTGAATCTTTAATAAGGTCAGTACACTTTATAAAGTATGCACCCTTAAGTCTTACTTCGTTTCCAGGAAACAATCTAAAGTATTTCTTTGGTGGTATTTCCATAAAGTCTTCTTGCTCTATATATATTTCTCTTGAGAATGATACTTGACGAGCTCCCATTGATGCATCATCTTGATTGTTCTCAATTTCAAGCATTTCCACTTGTGCTTCTGGGTAGTTTGTAATAATTACCTTAAGTGGTCTTAGTATCGCCATAGTTCTATGTGTTTTTGGGCTTAAATCTTCTCTTATAAAGTGTTCTAGCATTTGGCCATCTACAGTACTGCTAGCTTTTGCTACTCCAATTTCTCTGCAAAAATTACGTATTGATTCTGGTGTATAGCCACGACGTCTTAGGCCCGCTATAGTTGGCATACGTGGGTCATCCCAAGCATCTACAATTCCATTATCTACTAATTGTTTAAGGTTTCTTTTGCTCATTACAGTGTTAGTTATATTTAATCTTGCGAATTCAATTTGTCTTGGTTTTTTTTCCATTTCGCATTGGTTTACAACCCAATCATATAGTGGACGATGATCTTCGAATTCTAGTGTACATATTGAATGTGTAATTCCTTCAATAGCATCCTCTATTGGATGAGCATAATCATACATTGGATAAATACACCATGTATCTCCTGTATTATGATGGTTGGAATGGGAAATACGATAAATTATTGGATCTCTCATATTTACATTAGGAGAACTCATATCAATTTTAGCTCGAAGAACCTTTTCTCCGTCAGCAAATTCACCTTTTCTCATACGGTCAAATAAATCAATATTTTCTTCTACAGTTCTGTTTTTGTACGGACTTTCTTTTCCTGGTTCCCTTAAAGTACCTCTGTACTCTTTCATCTGCTCAGCAGTTAAATCGCAAACATATGCTTTATCTTTTTTTATTAATAATACAGCACGGTCATACATCTCATCAAAATAGTCTGAAGCGAAAAATAAATCATCCCACTTATATCCAAGCCATTTTACGTCTTCTTTTATAGATTCAACATACTCTGTATCTTCTTTAACTGGGTTGGTATCATCAAAACGTAAATTTGTCTTACCCTTAAA
>JANZQE010000107.1:0-2762 GCA_038040705.1 Clostridium sp.
TTGAAGGTGGTCAAAGGTTTACACCACAATTTAAAGACATATTTAATGCCTTTAAGGAGTGTGATTATGATAATTTAAAAGTTGTTATAGTAGGTCAAGATCCTTATCCTCAACTAGGATCAGCTGATGGTTTAGCATTTAGCTGCAGTAAGAAAAATAAAGCAGAAAAGTCCCTACAATATATACTTAAAGCACTTAAAGATGAAAATGGAAGTGTTGACTTAAGACGTTGGGCTAACCAGGGTGTCTTACTTATTAATACGGCTTTGACAGTTGAAATTAATAAAATAGGTTCTCATTATTGGAATTGGAAACCTTTTACAGAATATTTATTTACTACTTTAAATAAAAAAAATAAAGATGTAGTTTATATTTTGATGGGTAGGAAAGCTGAAGCTTGGCAATTGTTGTTATCAAATCAAAAACTGCTAAAGTGCAGTCATCCTGCATCAGCAGCATATAGAGGTGGTATTTGGGACTCAAATGATGTATTTAAGAAAGCAAATGATGAATTAGAAAAGCAGAATAAGACTTTGATAAGTTGGTAATATTTCTTAAATTTGTAAACATAATAATTAATGCAAATGGTTGATAATCAAAATGATACATTGGATTTAGATGTAATTAAGTTCAAAGATAAAATTCTAACAAAGTACGGTAAGGAACTAACTATTTTCCATAAAGAAGGAAATAAATGGGACAACAGACCTACATTAGGAATAATAGAAGAAGTATGTATAGATGTAATGCATAATTTTTATCCTCATCTAAAGGGATATAAAACTTTAGGTGTAATAAACCGTGAAAAGGATTATGTAATGTTTAGAAAAATTTATATGAGTATTGCTTCTGAGGCACATTATACCCGTACAATGGTGGGTGTCTCAGTTAGTAGAGATCATTCAAGTGTTTCTTATTCACTTAAAAGTGTAAAGGATATGCTTTATATAGGAGATGTTATGTATACAACTACACATAACTTAATAATTAAAGAACTAAATAATAAATGTGGGAACTATTTCAAACAATATTTAAAAACAATTTAACACCAAATCAGGCAATGATATTATTTGGTATGAAACTACAAATAGGAATGCCTAATATACTTAAAGGAGATAAAGATGCTTTAGTTAAAGAAGGATATGTTATCATTGAAAGTGATGTATATAAACTTACACCAAAAGCAAAAACCTTTATAGCGCACTTAGATAATTACTTTATTAAAGCAAAGAAAAAAACCAACAATCAATTGATGGGTAAAGACTTTGTAGATAGAATAAATACCTATAGAGAAACGTTTCCTAATCAGAAATTACCAAGTGGTAAACCTGCTAGGGTAAATGTAAAAATGCTATCAGAATCTTTTAGATGGTTCTTTGAAACATATGATTATACATGGGAACAGGTAATAGAAGCTACTAGGATGTATGTAAATGAATTCAGAGATGCTGAGTACATGTACATGCAAACTAGTCAGTACTTTATATGTAAGCAGGATAAACATAAGGTTAAGTCATCTACATTAGCTGATTATTGTGACATGATTAGAGATGGTATTGATACTGAACAAAAAACATTTAAAGAAAAAGTAGTATGAGTAAACCAACAGAAGGTTGGGTGGGGCAATATGCCGCATTCAATGAAGCATTGAAATATATGCAAGGCAGACAAAATGGGACTGAGAAGTCAATATATACACCTTGGCCTAAGTTTAATGATGCTGCTACTGATGGTTTAGAATGGAATACTCTAACAGTAATTGGTGGTAGACCTGGTTCAGGTAAAACATTAATTAAAGATCAGATTATTAGAGAATCTTTTGCACTTAATCCAAATGATAAGTTTAGAGTTTTAGAATTTCAGTTTGAGATGGTGGGTAGAACCTCAGCAATCAGAGAATTTAGTTCTATAACTGGTAAGACATACAAAGAATTATGTAGTGCAGGTAGTATCTTAACATCTGATGTACTTAACACATGTCATCAGTATGCTAAGGAAAGAGTAAAGCACCCGGTTGATATTATCTCAACACCCATGACTGTAAACCAAATGCGTGAACAAATAGACATGTATATGAATTTGCATAAAGGTGTAAAGACTGTAATAACTTTAGATCACACTATGTTAGTAAAAAGAGCTCCTTATCAGAATAATACATTAGATATGTTATTTGAATTAGGTGAGTTCTTTACACAGTGTAAAAGAGATTACCCTTGTTTGTTTATTGCGCTATCACAACTCAATAGAAATATTGACAACCCAGATAGAGCTATTGATGGTAAGTATGGTAATTATATTCTTGAGTCAGATATATTTGGATCAGATGCAATGCTGCAACATGCAGATATGCTTATTGGTATTAATAGGCCGGCTAAACAAAAAATTAGATTCTATGGTCCTGATAGATATATGATTGAAGATGACAGAACTCTTGTGTTACACTTTCTTAAAGCAAGAAATGGTGATGCAAGAATGAGTTTCTTTAAAGCTAAATTTGAACAGATGCAAATAGATGAAATGGCAACACCGGCACAACAAGAAAGAAGATAAATATAAAAAAACAAAAAATAATTAAAATGGGAATAACACCAGATCAACGTAAAAAAAAAGTAAATGATTTGAGAGAAGAACATGAAGATCACTTTCAAACAACAGGCGCAATAAATGCATTATTTATTCCAAAGATGGCTTATAGACCACCAGGAAAAGATGAATTGCATATAAGTTTTTTTCCTAGTGAATTAGAAAAGGAAGAAAATATA
>JANZQE010000108.1:0-7476 GCA_038040705.1 Clostridium sp.
GTTTCAAATATTTATCTAGAAGGCATTAAAACAGGAATAGCAACATTTCAGACAGAGGTACCTACTTTTGAAGAATTTGATAATAGTCACATAAGGTCATGTAGATTAGTTGCTAGTTCAGACGATAATATACTGGGGTGGGGCGTACTTAGTGCAACCTCAAGCAGGTGTGCTTATGCAGGCGTAGCGGAAGTGAGTATCTATATTGGTGATAAATATAAAGGACAAGGGATAGGAACCACCCTTTTAAGAGATTTAATTAAAGTATCAGAAGAAAATGGGTTTTGGACTTTGCAGTCAGGGATTATGAAACAAAATCTTTGGAGTATAGCGCTGCATAAGAAATGTGGGTTCAGAGAAATTGGTATAAGAGAAAAGATAGCTAGGATAAATGATGAAGCTTGGTTTGACGTAGTTTTAATGGAACGTAGAAGCAAGACAGTAGGTATAGATTAAAATAATTCGCAAAATTCATGTAAAATATAATAGCTCCCACCATTTGGTGGGAGCTATATTTATTTATTTGTTACTAAAGTCAAACAAATCCTTTTGAGGGAAAAGTCCGAATAGTCCACCTGTATGAATAAACAATATATTTTTAAAGTCCTTGAATTTACCTTTTCCCAGTTCTTGCGAGAGTCCATACATTCCTTTACCTGTATAAACAGGGTCAAGTATAATTCCCTCGAGTTTTGCAAATTCACTTATAAAATTAAGTTCCACAGGGGTACTTAGGGCATATCCTCGTCCTACATATCCATCTATTATATTAATTTCAGACGTTTCAAATGGAACATCAATATCCAAATAACTGCTACTTTCTACAAGTATTTCATGAATTTGGTTTTTAAAATGGTCCTCATTGTCACAGACATTAACCCCAAAGATTTGTGAATTGCTTTTGAATATTTTGCTCCCAAGAAGTAATCCCGCATGGGTTCCACCTGATCCCACTGCTATAAATATTCCATCAAAATGAATACCCATTTCTTTTTCTTGAGCCATTATCTCTTCTACTGCGTTGAAATATCCAAAGCTACCAATTCCATTAGAGGCTCCCTCTGGTATAATGTAAGGTTTAAAGCCCTTGATTTCCATTTCACTTTTTAAATCTTCCATTATTTCCATTCTTTTATTTTTATAATCGAGTGGTGTAACAAATCTTATATCAGCACCTAAAAGCTTGTTTATAAACAAATTACCATCTACCTCAGTATCTTCAGTGCCTCTTAAAATAAGACCTGCTTTCATTCCTAGTTTAACAGCTGCGGCTACCGTGGATCTTGCGTGATTAGACTGAATACCTCCGCAAGTTATTAAATAGTCACATCCCATATCAAGGGCTTCCTTAATTGCAAACTCAAGCTTTCTTATTTTATTCCCTGACATCTCAGTTCCAGTATAATCATCTCTTTTTATATAAATATCAGGGCCGCCCATGAGTTTTGAAAATCTATCAAGTTTCTCGATTTTAGTTGGAAGATTTGCTAATTTAATTCTTTCTGGTATTTTAACCATAATTTTAATCCCCGCTTTCACTTATTTATCTCTATAATATACCAGTTACTACACATGTGGCAAGTGACAAACTAATTTAAAAAGAAAAAAAATCTTTACATTCAATTCAGATAGTGATACTATAGGTCTAATTTAATAAATCAATTAGTTCTCATCAAGAGAGGTAGAGGGAATGGCCCGATGACACCTCAGCAACCACCAGATATTATATATCTGAAAAGGTGCTAACTCCTGCACTAAGTTTATTTAACTTAGTGGAAGATGAGAGAGGTGTCCTTGTAATTTATACCTCTTTCATCATTTTATTTTGATGGAAGGGGTTTTTTTATTTTTATAGTAAAATTAAATAGTATCTTATCGAGAGAGGTGGAGGGAATGGCCCTATGAAACCCGACAACCAGTATCATTTACATGATACATGGTGTTAAATCCTGCAGCACTGCTGCGAGATAAGAATAAGTTTGGCAAAAAGAGCCCAAGTTTATTCTTTGGGTTCTATTTTTTCGTACAAAAACTTAAGGTTGTCAATATTAAGGATGAAGGAGAAGAGATATTATGATTAAAGTTTGTAATGCATGTAAAAGTTTTTCAACAGAGAAAGTAATAAATAATGTTTCTTTTACAGTAGATAAAGGTGACATATATGGTGTAATTGGTCACAGTGGAGCAGGAAAGTCCACACTCCTTAGATGCTTTAATGGCCTTGAAACCTATGACGAGGGTAGTATTAATATAATGGGGAAAGAGGTAAAGCAGCTAAGCCCAAAAAAGCTTCGCGAGTTCAGGAAAAATGTAGGCATTATTTTTCAGAGCTTTAATCTTATAAGTAGAAAAAATGTTTATGAAAATATATCATTCCCACTAGAGGTATGGGGCATGGATAAAATTTCTATTAAAAAAAGAGTAGATAGCTTAATAGATTTAGTAGGACTAAGTGAGAAGGTAAATAGTAATATACGCGAACTTAGCGGGGGGCAGAAACAAAGAGTTGGAATAGCAAGAGCCCTGGCGCTTAATCCGAAAATATTACTTTGCGATGAAGCTACTTCTGCACTAGATCCGAAAACTACAAAATCCATACTGCAGCTTTTAAGAGATATCAATAATAAATTAAATATAACAATTATTGTGGTAACTCATCAAATGGAGGTTGTTAAAGAGATTTGCAACAAATTTATTTTACTCGAAGGTGGGGAAATTAAAAGTAGTGGAACTACCGATGAATTATTCGTGAGGCCAACAAGTGAAATGAAAACACTTATGGGTGATGAAGAAGTATTACCTAGCACGGGTTATAACATTAAAATATTTTTTCCAAAGGAAATTAGTCAAAATTGTTTAATTACATCCATAGCCAGAGAGCTCGACATAGATTTTTCAATAGTATGGGGAAGGCTTGAAAGGTTTAGAGATAATGTAATGGGAAGTCTCATAATAAATGCAAGTGTGGAAAATAAGGATAGAATATTAAAATATTTGGATCAAAAAAGTATAGATTGGGAGGTGATATAAATGTTATTTAAAGATATTTTATTACCTGCACTTATAGAAACTATGTATATGGTGACATTATCCACAATATTTGCAATAATTTTAGGATTTATTGCAGCGGTAGAGCTTATTATAACAGGTCCTAAAGGTCTAAAACCAAATGCATTTATTTATAAAAGTTTAGATTTAATAATAAATGTACTTAGGTCTTTTCCCTTTATTATATTAATGATTTCCATATTCCCTTTAACTAAACTTTTTGCTGGAACAACAATAGGTACTAATGCAGCTATAGTGCCACTAACCCTTGGAGCTGCACCTTTTGCTGCAAGAATAATCGAAACTGCATTTTTAGAGGTAGACTACGGCATCATTGAAGCTGCTAAATCTTTTGGTGCGAAAACACACCAAATTATATTTAAGGTTATGGTAAAAGAAGCAATGCCTTCTATAGTTCTTGGAGTTACACTAACAATAATAAACATTATAGGGTATTCAGCTATGGCTGGAACAATAGGAGGAGGTGGACTTGGTGATGTAGCTATAAAGTATGGCTACTATAGATTTAAGACTGATATCATGATTTACACTGTTATTATATTAATTGCAGTTGTGCAAATAATTCAAGCTTTAGGAAATTTATTATACAGAAGAATGATTAAATAAGAGGGGCTTAATAGTTAATAACTATTAAGTACTCATAAGGAATACAAGGGTGAAATTAAAAATGAAAAAAATATTAAGCGTACTATTAACAATTGTTGTAATCCTATCGGTAAGTGGTTGTGGAACTAAAAAGGAAGAGGTTGCATCCGACAAAACAGTTATCAAAGTAGGTGCATCACCAGTACCTCATAAAGAAATATTAGAGGTGGTAAAGCCTCTACTTGAAAAAGAAGGATATACCCTTGAAATAACAGAATTTACTGATTATGTAACACCGAATACTGCACTAGCTGAAGGACAAATAGATGCTAATTTCTTTCAACATGTACCTTACTTAGAGTCTTTTAGTGAAGAAAGAGGCCTTGACCTAGACTATACTGTAAAGGTTCATATTGAACCTATGGGCTTATACTCTAGTAAATACAAAGAACTTAGTGAATTTAAAGATGGAGATGAGATAGCTATTCCAAGTGATGCTACAAATGGAGCAAGAGCACTTAGAGTACTTGAAAATGCCGGACTTCTAAAATTAAAAGATGGAGATCTTATTTCTAAGCTTGATATTACAGAAAATCCTAAGAATTTTAAAATAACAGAACTCGATGCTCCTCAACTTCCAAGAATTTTAAAAGATGTGGATGCAGCAGTTATAAATTCTAATTTTGCAATAGAAGCAGACTTAAATCCAACTGAGGATTCACTAGCTATTGAAGCAGCAGATTCACCATATGCAAATGTACTTGCAGTTAAAAGTGAAGATAAAACTAAACCTTATATTGAAGCACTTTCAAAGGCACTAACTTCTCCAGAAGTTAAGAAATTTATTGAAGATAAATATAAAGGAAATATGATTCCGGCATTTTAACATAAATATAATTTATTCTGCGTATACTATCGGTTAAAAGGATAAATACTGAGATATATGGGAAATGGTATTAACAAAGTGTTAATACCATCTTATTAAAGAGGAAAAGCATCCTATTTATAGAATAAAAACGTATATAGCTTTTTCTCATTGAGAAAACAAGGAGGTATTTTATGAAAACATTAAAAGGTACAAAAACAGCTGAAAATCTTATGAAATCATTCGCAGGTGAATCTCAAGCAAGAAATAGATACACCTATTATTCCTCAGTAGCAAAAAAAGAGGGATATATTCAGATATCTAATATATTTACAGAAACAGCAGCCAATGAAAAAGAACATGCTGAAAGATTCTTTAAATTCTTAAGTTCAAGTTTAAATGGAGAAGTGGTAGAAATTAACGCTACATATCCTGTAGGTTTATCAGATACTAAATCGAATTTATTATGGGCAGCAAATGGAGAAAAAGAAGAATGGTCAGAACTTTACCCAGCATTTGCAAAAGTTGCAGAGGAAGAAGGATTTCCAGATATCGCTTTTGTTTATAGGAAGATTATTGAGGTTGAAAAGCATCATGACGAAAGATATAGACAACTTTTAAGCAGAGTAGAAAACAATACAGTATTCGAAAGAGAAACAGCGGTTATGTGGAAATGTGATAACTGTGGTTATATATACGAGGGAACAAAAGCTCCGGAAGTTTGCCCAGCTTGTGCGCATCCAAAAGCATACTTCGAGGTATTATCAGAGAATTATTAATATAAAGTAGATATGTGAAGTGAGAATGGATTGTTAAGAAAACAATCCATTCTCACTTTTTTTATTGAAATACTATTATTTAACCATTGTTCTAGTGTTTTTTAAACAGCATAACGCAAGCCATTGGTGTTTAAAAATATCCCGAAATCGTCGGAGTTTAATGGTTTACTAAAATAATATCCTTGAATTTCATCACAGTCATAGCCTTCTAATAAATGGAGTTGTTCTAAAGTTTCAACGCCCTCTGCTACCACAGTTAAATTTATACCATGAGCTAGAGCTATTAAAGATGATGCAATAAAACTATCTTTTGAATTAATAGTTACTTCATCAATAAAGGATTTATCAATTTTTATAAAGTCTATAGGTAACTTTCTTAAATAATTTAAAGATGAATAACCAGTTCCGAAATCATCTAAGTATATATTAATACCCATGCTTTTTAGTTTGTTCAATATTATTATATTCTTCTCTAAGTTGTCCATTAAAATACTTTCTGTTATCTCGAGGCCCAGCCATTCTGGCTCTAATGAAGTCTCCACAAGGATATTGTTTATGATTGGAATTAAATTCTTTTGTTTTAATTGCTTGCCGGATACGTTAACTGCTACCTTAAGAGTATTAAACCCCTGTTCATGCCAAATTTTATTTTGTCTACAGGCCTCTCTTAACACAAACTCGCCTATAGAATGTATAAGTCCGGTCTCCTCTGCTAGTGGTATGAATTCCACTGGTGAAACAAATCCAAGTGTAGGGCTTATCCATCTAACTAAGGCTTCCATTGATGTTGTTTTACCTGTTTTAACATTCACTTTAGGTTGATAATATACTTCAAATTCATTATTCTCAACAGCTTGTCTTAACATATTTTCAAGGTGTGATTTTTCAGATATCTTTAAATTCATAGCTTCATCAAAGATTTTATAAGTATTTTTACCACTATTTTTAGCAGCGTTTAATGCAATATCTGCATTTTTAAATAAAGACTCAATATCATTACCATGTAACGGGTATAGTGAAATTCCTAAACTGATTGTAGTATAAAGTATTTCATACCCATTAGCTGTAATGGAGTGTCTAAAAACATTAAGTAATTTCTCTGAAAAATCTTTTAGTTCATTAAGGCTACTTATATCCGGAACAAAGAAAATAAATTCATCTGCACCTAAATGATATAATAATTCATGATTTCCTAAAAGGCCCATTAAAATCTTAGATACTTCTCTTAGAAATTCATCGCCTACGCTGTGACCTAAAGTATCATTTATTATTTTAAAATTATCAATATTTAAACAAAATAATGCACCTTGATGGTTATTATCTTTAAGTTTATTTAAAATTGTGGGCAGGTTCTTTAGAAAATAGTTCCTATTACTAATGCCTGTAATAGGGCTACTATATGCTAATACACTAATAGTCTCATTTGATTTTCGTAATTCTTCTATTTGATAAATCAATTCCTCTTGAGTTGATTTAAGTTCTCCAATCAGGATGCTAATATTTTCCCCAGCCTTATTTAAAGATTTTCCAAGAGTTGCGGTTTCATCACTAGAGGTTATATGAATGTTTCCATCTAAATTTCCCATTGCAAGTTCTTCAGCAAAGTGGGTTGCTAGGATAACAGGTTCAGATATTTTTCTGCTTACTTGTATAGCTATTCTCGAAGCTATTATTAATCCTATTATAATAGCAATAATAGCATAAAAAATTCTATAGTACATATGTTTAAAAATTATTTTCTGTGGTATGGCTGTTACTAAAATCCATTCATTTATGAGGTGAGTATATCCTATAAATTTCTTTTCGCCTTCAAACTCAATTTCCAAACAACCAGATGGGTCTTTGTCCACTTCATCGATAACGTACTTGTATTTTCCATCTTGAATTTCTTTTAAATTATCTTGTGAGGTGAATTTCTTATGAACTATAAAGTCATAATTATCATTTATTAAAAATGCATACCCATCTTTAAGTGGTTCAATATTATTTATTATTTCAACATATTTATTAAAATTTAGATCTATTCCAACTACTCCAATTAAAAATCCGTTTTTATATACTGGTTCACTGTAAGTTATCATTTTAACCTTTATGTTTTTATATAACTCATAAAAATAAGGATTGCTCCATACTCCTTTCTTCTGTTTAATGGCATTGTAATACCATGCCATTGCAGGG
>JANZQE010000109.1:0-18496 GCA_038040705.1 Clostridium sp.
ATACAACTACATATTCTCCATTGAAAAGATTTATTTTTCATTTTTTTGGATAAATCCAAAGCTAACATTAGGCTTGTTATCTTACTTTTTCCAATACATATGAGTCCTTCTAAATATAATTTTTTAATATTAACCATATCACCCAAAATATCTTCATTTTTAAAGGAATAAAGCTCAAACAAGCTAGTAGCTTGCACACCATATCCTTTTTCATGCATTGCTATACAAATTTCATATAGTGCATTAACTTTATTTTTATTGTTTTTATAACCATTTACTATTTCTTTTATATACTTGATGCTTTTTTCCATATCCTCTATTGTATGTGTTCTTTGTATTTCTAAAACAAGCAATAATAATTTGCTATCATTATCTTGAGTTGTACCATCATTATTGTATATATTTAATGCTTTTATAATTAAATCATAAGATGCATCAATATCCCCTATACCATAATAAAATTCTGCTCTCATTTGATAATAAATAGAAATATCTCTACCTTGAATTGGAAACTCTTCTAACTCCTTTTGTGCTAGTAAAAAATATTCATGTGCCTTGTTGTTATTTCCCATTTTTACATAAAGAAAGGAAAGATAGTTGTATATATAAAATATATTCCTTTCGAACTCGATATCTTTAGACTTTTCAAGTATATCTTTAAAATATTTCAATGCTGCCGCATAATCAAGCTTATCAGAATAGCAAGTTGCCAAATTAACTAAAGCAATTAATTCTAAGTCTAGAATATTATTTTGCTGCGCAATTACTAAGAATTTATTATAGTAGCTAATGGCTGTTTCATTGTCATGATAATGGTCTCCATAAATTACACCTAAATTATTTAAACAACGACACATGCCTTCCGCAAAGTTTATTTCTTCAAAATACGTAAGTCCTTTTCTGTAGCACTCCAATGCTTCAATTGGCCTAGAGGTTTCAGAATACATAACCCCAAGAATATTGTATATAAGACCTTTATATTTTATATAAGCATTTCCACATTTTTTTATACTATTAGTGCATATATTAAAAACCTTATCATATTCCTGTTTTGCAGTATATGCCTTTGCAAGAATATTCTTATTTTCAAGATACCCTTCCATGTATTCAGTATTTAACAATAGTGATTCACCTTTTTTTATGTACTCAAGTGCTTTTTCCACTTCATTTCTTTTCATACATATATCTGCTATTTTATTTACAGTATCAACTTGAATCTTTACTTCCACTAAATCTACTGAATATGCATATGTTTTTATATAGGTTTCTAGAGCCCCTGTTAAGTTTCCTGTATCCGAGTAAATATCTCCTATTTTAAGAAGAAGTTCCACTTTTTTATTTTGATCTTCATCCTCTGATAACATGGATAATGCCTTATTGTATTTAGATATAGCTTCATCCATTAATCTAAATGCTTTCATTTTTTCTGCGAGTTCTATACAATATTTAACAATTCTATGTTTATCATTAGCTTTCTCTAAATGATATATAAGTTCCTCTTTATTTTCTCTACCTTCATTTTCAAAGATTATTTCTAATACTGAAGCTGCAAATTCATGTCGTACATTCCGCTCTTGTTCACTTAGCCTGTTGTATATAAGATTTTTAAGCCCTTTATTAGAAAAATCAAATACAAAACCCATATCCTCAATTTTTTTACTGAGTATTCCTTTAGTGTATAATCCCTCAATGTTGAATTCTGTTTTGTTTTTGGTTCCAATAAAAAACTTCTCAATAACTTCTACTGATACGGCAGTATTAAATATTGCTATAACACTTAAAACTTCAAGGCTTTCCTCATTAATTTCTTTTATTTGATTCGATAATGCTTGTTCCATTGTCGATGCAATTGGCATATTATCGTAATTAAAAGGAGTAAACCATTTACCATTGTTTTTATTTATATAAAGTATTTTTTTTGCAACAGAATCTTTTAAAGTTTCCTCTATAAATAGAGGATTTCCGTATGTTTTTTTATAAACGCTTTCTCCAAATTTAATGGGCACACTCGGCATACGGAGTATTTGTTGAATCATAATAGCAGTTTCTTCATCATCTAAGCTTTTTAAACTTAGCTTCAGGTTTGTGGATTTGTTATTAAATAACTGCTGAATCTTATTATTTGCGGCACAATTACCGTTACTAATTGATAAAATCACCATTACATTATGCTCATCATTATTTTTTGCATTCATATATCCTAAAAGTTCCATTGAAAAATCATCTAACCAATGAGCGTTATCTATAATAAAAACAGTGGGTTTATTAACAATACACTCTCTAATAAAGCTATATACCCTACTAATCAGTCTATATTTCTCTTTTTCTGCAGTTAAACTTTCTGAAGCCACAACATTATTTAAAAGGCCAAGTTCCGGAATGAATTTTATTAATTCACTTTGATATCTTTTTACTATTTCCTCATCACAACTGGACACTATTTTCTTTAAAATATGTATAAAAGCCTTATTGCTATTGCCGTTACTATGGGAATTTCCTATGACAAAGCTAGAATATACATTTGCCTTTTTCATGTAAAGTAAATGCTTAATTTCTTTTAGGAGTCTTGTTTTTCCAATTCCTTGTTCACCTTGAACAGCTATAATTCTGTTTGATGGATTACCTTGAACTAAATTCTCATAACCATTCATTATTTTAGAAATTTCACCGTTTCTACCTACTATTTTAGTGTTGAAATTTAATTTCTGGATTTCATCAGTCCTAAACGAAATATAGTTTTTATCAAAAAGTTCATTAATGTCTTTTACAACTTCATTTAAATTATTATAACGATTTGCTAGATTTTGGTTTGTCATTTTCTTAATAATCCTTACTAATTTTTTATAAAAAGTTACAACTAACTCGTTTTCGTTATAATTGTTTATTACTTCATTTTCCAAATGTTCAATGCAATCATCTATATTAGAATCTTTAGAAACATCAATTTCACATAAAGAAAGCAAGAATACACCTATTGAGAATATATCTGATGCAATAGTTGTTTTATTATCCAGAATATTCTCTGGAGCTTTAAAATTCAGTGCCCCTGCCTTGTTTCTATCATATTCATGATTTTCAATTTCTATGGTTGCTAAATCCTTCATAACAACACTGTATTTATCGTCTTTAGGAGAAATTAATATATTATTAGCATTTAGATCTCCATAAATAAATCCTATAATATGCAAATAATTTACTGCCATGCATAATTGAACAAATATATCTAAAATATCGTTTCTCTTAATATTAGTTAATAATTCTTTTAATTCAATAGTACTTTTAATATATTCATTAGTATAAAAGTAATCTTCATTATCAACCTTTTGATTATCAATAGTATGTACCAACCCAAAGTCAAAAACTTTACATATATTGGCATGTTTTATAACTTCTAACGTTTTAAACTCAGACACATAGAAATCTATCAAATTCTGTGATGCAAATTCAGAACTAATAATATTGAGTTGTACCTCATCATAATTATTTATAATATCAGAAACAAGATAGGAAGACATGATCCTATCTTGACTTAAATTTGCAATTATTCTATATCTATTGTTAATCAAATTCATTACTTAAACACTTCCTTAATAGTATAGATACTAGTAATTTACATTATAACATATCATTTGTTGGTAACGTTATAAAAAGAATAAAAAACCGATAGAATTTCACCGGTTTTTTATTCTTATATTTTTAATTATTACTGTTAAGAATTATTTATAGGAAATATAATTCTATGAAATAGTCCTTTGTTTTCATTCACTTTGGTTTCACCACCAACAACACAATAAAAATTTTGTTTTATTACGTTTTCTATTAACCTTGCATAGTTTCTTATATCTTCTGCAGTAGTTGATAATACTTCATCTCGCTCTTTTTGAATGTCCTCCTGCGTTATACCTTTGAAATACATATTGTCTCCTATTACGCCTTTGACTTGAGGCGATGTTAATGAATCCATATTTCCTATAGTTCCTATTATATAATTAGCCATTTCTTTTTCATCTGCTTTAAAGTTTTCTAAAAATTTTACAGTTTCATCGAAAGTATTCAGTGTTTCTTTTAAATTGGGGTCACGATAGGAGTAAAATAACACTTCTTCATTTGTAAAACTCATCGCTCCCCCATAGGCACCACCTTTTATTCTAAGATTCTGCCATAGATAATCACTATTTAGAATGTTTTCAAGAACCCTCATACTTCCATTATGAATGTACCCTGCGTTTTTAAAACTCCCAGCCTTAACCACATATTGTACTTGTGATGGAATAACCAAAGCCTCATTCTTTTTTGTAAAATCAAATTTATATTCCTGAGCCTTAAACTTTTCATTTTCTATTTTCACTTCCAAACTCCTAAAACTAGAAGCAAATTCAGGATAATATTTTTCATCACCAGTGTAACTTACCACCAATTTCTCTTTGTTAAATACAATACCTTTAACATGGTTTAATTTTTTTACTATTTCATCAAATTTGGTATCAAAGTTATCATCTAAATCACAAATAAAATTATAATATGGCAAATAATCTAGGCCACCATACTTACCACTGTCAGATAAATATGATAACACCTGCTTCATGGCAAGAATATTCCCTCCATTTGCAAACATAGATTCGTAATTTAATCTTGACATTTTAATCAATTCCTTAATACGTTTCTTATCAGTAAACACACTATGATTTATTATTTCTTCTAATATTTCAAATGCATTTGGCAAGGTATTGCTCAGAGCCTTTACTGTAATATTCATTTTAGGATAGTACTTACTACTATCAGTATTGTTTTTAAATGCTGTTGAATTAAAACTAATTCCACCTGTGTCCTTCATTATTTTATTTGACAACTGCATGTGATCATATTTTTCAGTGTTAATATTTCCGAGAACACTCGACAAAAGTTTCAAATATAATAACTCATTTTGCGGTACTTTTGAACTGTCAAAATACAAATTGCTGTAAGTAATCCCATCAGTAAACATAGGATGATATAATACTTTTGTATCTCCTTCTAATTTTTCTATTGTTAAAATTTGCTCTGCTTTTTTATTTAAATCTCCCAGTGTTAATGTTGGTATTTTTGATATATCCTTTTGCGTATCTGCTGTGTCCTGCCACTTTTTTAAATTTTCTGTGTCTTTTATAATTTTACCTAGTTCAACTTCAGATAAGGATTTTTTAAAGTCTGCAAGTTTTGCTTTTAATATTTCTTCCTTGCTTTCATTTAACCCATTAGATGGTTTTAATATAACTAATGAACTATGTTTGTTGTCTAATAAATATTTTTGAATCATTTTTTCAAAATAACCATCGGATAGTTTTGATTTTATTTTGTTAAGTGTAGGGGTTATCTCTAGATATTCTGTAGGGCTCATGTCGTAATTCCAGGAATTCATAGCAGCAGACATATAGTTCATGCCTCTATTCGCATCTGAATGTTCAGTCCGCAAACTAAATTCAACGGAAGAAAATACTGAATTTACTAGTTCCTTATCGAATCCTTCTTTCACTATTTTTTTTAGGGAATTTTCAACAACACTTTTAAATTTATCCTTTTCCAACTCATTTGCATTAGTAATAACTATGCTAAAAGTTGGCTGCATCATTGATGAATTAAAATTCGCATAAGCATTAGCTCCAATGTGACTACTCCCTAAAGCTTTCCTTAAAGGTGACGCTTTAGTATTTAAAAGAATTGATTCTAAAATTTGAAAAGCTAAAATACTCTCCACATCTATTGCATTATTTATTAAATAATTCGATGATAAATAGGTCATATTTTCCGTAGCCGCGTCTTTTGCTACTGGATAAAATGCTGTTTTAGTAACCATTTTGTCCTGTGCACTCTGTAATTTGATTACACTGTCTACACTGGTTTTTTTTAGTTTACTCAAATAATTATCATTCATGAATTTTAAGGTATTTTCAATATCTATTTTTCCATATAAATAGATGGAACTATTTGATGGAACATAATATTTTTTATAGGTCTGTATGAAGTTTTGGTAGGTTAGGTCAGGAATATTTTCGGGGTTACCACCAGATTCATAGGCATATGAGTTTTCTTTAAAAAGCGACTTATTAATAGTATTTCTTAGTATGGTTTGAGGCGAAGAATAACTGCCTTTCATTTCATTATATACTATTCCATTATATTTTAGCTCACCCGTTTCTTTATCAACTTCATAATGCCAACCCTCTTGCTGAAGTATTCTAGGATCTTTAGACAAATTAGGGTAGAAAACTGCATCTAAATACACACTCATTAGATTGCGAAAATCTTTTTCATTTTTACTGGCTACAGGGTACATTGTAAAATCCGGACCTGTAAATGCATTTATAAATGTACTTAATGATTGCTTAGTCATAATTAAAAATGGGTCTTTAACAGGAAACACCTTTGAACCACAAAGCACTGAATGTTCAATAATATGATTAACTCCTGTATTATCATTTACTGGTGTGCGGAAATTGATGGAGAAAACCTTATTTTCGTCTGCGTTTTGTAAATAAATAAGCTTAGCTCCGCTTTTAGCATGCTTAAATATCATGGCTGTAGACTGTATATCCTGAATCCATTTTCTAGATTCCAGCTTAAATCCGGATATGTTTTCCCCTACATTAATATCTTTTGCATCCCTTATAGTAGCAGAAGCATTCCAGATTTGAGCCTGCGCAATTCCTGGACCACTAATGAAGCCACTAACAAGTATTCCAATTGCAAGTATTATAGACGTTATTTTAGTAAACTTCTTCATTTTATTCCCCCAATCAAATTTATTTTTTTATCATACATTAATCTTCATTATATGAATAGTATGTTTTATTTTTTATATTCCATACATTAATCTTAATGATATTAATTTATGCATTATATACAATTTACATATTGATTAGATTCTTAAATCACAAAAAAAATCCAGTAGAATAATTATTCTACTGGATTTTTTTATTCAAGTTTTTATTAAACAACCTGTCCATTTAACATACTTAGCATATCTTGTTTTTCTTTCGTAAACCTATTATATACACTTTGTTTAACTTGCGCTGAACTACTCTTAAAATAGATATTAACTTTTTGACGTTCGTTATATAAATCATTTATGATATTACCATCGCTATTATTTAAATTGATTTTTGAGAATAGCGATGAAGTTCCTCCTACGCCATGTTGAACAACTGTAGAGAATAAGCTTTCTTTTAAAGCATCACTCTTCTGACTTATATCAAAGCCATATTTTAATTTTAGATCTTGTGCTGCATTATCATAATAATCTTGTTTTACACAATCATGCTGAAGCTTTAAAAATTCTTCTTTATTAGATGTGGCAACTCTAGCCCATTCAGTGTCAAAGTTTTCACCAAATTTGTTATTATCTTTAGCTTTCGCTACTGATAATTTTTCATAAACTTCCGTGTTGTTTACTTTAAGTGAGTTTATAAAAGAATCTAAAGATCCTGTTTTAGATGAAAATTGCCATGCTCCATAAGACTTTCCACCATAATCTCCTGTTGTATTACTTATAGTTCCTGGATTAATATTAGATTCATATTTAGCAGCTGAAAATCCTAATATGTCTTTTTTATTCTCTGCGCTCTGGGTGGAATCATCAAATACTTCCCGTGATACACCTCTCATATTTGAATTAAAGTTACTTATAGCCCCAAGTGAATCATCTAAACTAAAAGAACCTTGCTTTGATAAAGCCTCTGACATGAGTTCTGCCATCATTGAATTTCCAGAGCTATCCATCATCTGCATAAGTATTGTTTGAAACGCCGCTTCCTGCATTTCTTTTTCTCGCTGAAAATCAGTTGTACCCTTATCTGAGATTGTGTTATTATTTTTAATCTCCGAAGTATATTGTTTTAACAGTGTATTATTAATTAAATTTGATGATAAAGCCATAATTATCACTCGCTTTATATGAATTTTTATATATTATCATTATCGTATATTTTCAATTTAAATTTATGAGTGTTATTTATATATATCTTACCATTACAATCAGCACGTTTCAATATTTTTATGTTATTATATATATGACAACATATATATATAAATCAAATTGCTAATTTAAAATGTAATAGATATAAAATATTTATCATACTAATGGAGGTATAGACATGGACTCAAAAAACAAGCATAATACCTATAATACATTGTTTCACTGGCACAGCTTTAGATTGAAACTTATTTTAGAAGGAATCGGTATTGGTATTATTACCGGTTTATTAATTGTGCTATATCGTTATACTCTCTCAAAGGGAGGTATCCTTTTAACTGAGATTTATAAAACTATATCTATAAAGCCTATACTTGTACTTCCATGGATTGTGGCTATAATAATTATTGGATACATCGTAGGACTTATGGTTAAAAATCAGCCCATGATTAGCGGAAGTGGCATACCTCAAGTAGAAGGTGTTTTACTTAGAGAAATAGATATGACATGGTGGAAAGTTATCCTTGGCAAATTTATTGGAGGGGTTCTTTCAATTGGATCAGGTCTTTCACTTGGACGTGAAGGTCCATCCGTTCAACTTGGAGCCGCAGTTGGTCAAGGCTTTAGCAAGGTATTTAAAAGAGTCAAAATAGAAGAAAAGTATCTTATTACAAGTGGTGCATCTGCAGGACTTGCGGCTGCCTTCAATGCTCCTTTGGCAGCAGTAATGTTTGCCCTAGAAGAGGTTCATAAGAATTTTTCACCCTTAGTTTTGCTATCAGCTTTATCTGCCTCGTTATCAGCTGTTTTTGTGGCAAGTAGTTTCTTTGGTATAGGACCAGTTTTTACTTTTGAAAACCTACCAATATTGCCTCTTAAAGATTATTTTTACATAGTTTTACTTGGAATTATTATAGGAATTTTAGGAGTAATCTTTAATAAATTTCTTTTAAAGACTCAGGACTTATATGCAGGTCAAAAGTGGCTCCCAAAAGAAATGAGAATCGTAATTCCCTTACTAATCTCAGTAGTTCTTGGAATAGTATTACCTCAAGTTTTAGGAGGCGGACATCATCTTATAACATCATTGGTTTCAGGAAATTTCCCAGTTACCATTTTAGTTATTCTGCTACTAGTGAAATTTTTATTCACCATGGCAAGTTATGGATCAGGTGCCCCTGGAGGAATCTTTCTTCCACTCCTTGCTATTGGAGCATTAATAGGAGCACTTTACGGAATGTTACTTGTAAATATTGTAAATCTTGATAGCATGTATATCAATAACTTTATAATACTTGCAATGGCAGGATATTTCACGGCTGTAGTTAGAGCACCTATAACAGGGACTATTCTAATTACTGAAATGACAGGTAATTTTACTCATTTGCTCTCGTTAGCTATTGTGTCTGTAGTTGCATATATAGTTGCAGATATTTTAGCATCAAAGCCTATTTATGAATCATTGCTAGAGAAATTCTTACACAATGTAGGAGAAAAAATTTCCTTCGGTAACAAGAAAAATAAGCATATACTAGAATTTTCTGTTTGTATGGGCTGTCATTTAGATGGTAAACAAGTCAAAGACGTGAAATGGCCACCTAATTGTCTACTGGTAGCAGTTAAGCGAGGGGAAGATGAAATACTTCCGAAGGGCGATACCGTTATTTTCCCAGGAGACTATTTAATAATACTTACTGATGAGGATAAGGTATCCGACATAAATGATGCTTTAATTAAAAAAACTGCATGCTGCGAGAAATTAAACTAACAAATTTCAATTTTTTATGTAAACTAGTATGACATTACTATGTAGAGGGTGAGTAATATGCAAAAAGAAATTAATTATGAAGAAATTGGTAATCGAATACGAATTGAGCGAGAAAATTTTGATATGACCAGAGAAAAATTGTCCGAACTTGTAAATCTTTCTCCATATTTTCTCGGACAAATTGAAAGAGGAGAAAGGAAAATGAGCATTAATACGTTGATAAAAATTTCTGAGTGATTACATGTCTCGATAGATTATTTATTCTTTGAACAAGTAAATGTAAATGTTAATACCAATAACAATGTTTTACATTCACTAATTAATAGATGTTCAGAAAAGGAAGTAAGTGTTATTGAATCAATCATTAAGTTGTTATTACCCCACCTTGCAAGGTAAGTGATATCAATACCCTTATTTCATAAAGCAATAAAAAGTATGCTAACTAAATCATTGTGCTATTAGCATATTTTTTATTCTCCATTTTTTTCAACTTATTTCCGCCCTTTCAAAATCTCCTGTACTACTAGTTTACTGGAAAGTAAGACTATAGATACGCCAGTGCCTGGATGAACAGACCCTCCTACAAAATAAAGATTTTTAACCCACTTTGATTTCAAATGGGGCCTAAAGTAATTTGTTTGAGTAAGTGTGTGACTTAACCCAAACGCTGTACCACCATAGGAATTAAAGGAGTCTTTTAAATCTTTAGGTGTAAGATAATTTTCATGTATGATATTTTTTTCTATATCCCCTAACCCCTCTACGCTAGATAAAGTATTAAAAATTCGTTTTCTAAGTTCTTCTATAGTTTTTTTATCCCAATGAATTTCATTAAATAATAAATTTGGCACACGTACCATTATATTTATACTCTCTTTATCTTTTGGTGCCATAGTTTCATCTATTTTACTTGGACAATATATATATAAAGAGGGTTTTTCTGGTAGATTTCCTTTAAATGCTGCTTCAATGTTATCCTTAAAATTTTCTCCTAAGAAAAGGTTATGTACTTGAAGCTTAGGATATTTTTTCTTTAAACCAAGATACATTATAAATGTAGAACAAGAATATTTCATTTTATGTATTTTTTCATCAACATATTTACCCTTGTCTTTTTTATCTTTGATAAGGTTTGTAATTGCATATGGAAAGTCAGCATTGCATATAATTATATCTGCTCCCTCGGTTTTCACACTGGTTCTTACACCTGTTGCTATACCATTTGAAGTCACTATTTCTTCTATATTTGTTTCTTTTTCTATGGTACCTCCTAATTCATATATAAGTTTTTCCAGAGCTTTTATGTAGGAATACATGCCACCCTCAAGATGATAAAGACCATATAACTGTGACATAGTTGGGACAATTGTATAAATGTTGGGTCCATTATAAGGTGATATGCCTACGTATAATGCTTGAAAGCACAGAAATTCACGAAGTTTTTCATTTTTTATATATTTTGAAATATAATTGTAAGTATTAGAGAGAGTTTTACTCTTTAGAGCCATCATTAGTGTAGTTGGATTAAAAAAATCACTAACCTTATTAAATGTTTTGTTCAAAAAATATTTATCAGCGATAAGATACTTTTCATAGGAATCCCCTAAAAACTTTAAGTATCCTAAACTATCCTCCTTAGAGATGGATTCCAAAGTGTGTATTAATTTAACCAAATCACAAGAAAAATCATAGAAGCTACCATCAGCATAATTAACCCTATAAATAGGATCTAATTTAATAAACTTTAAATAATCTTCCCAGTTTTTATTTGCAAAGCTAAATACCTCTTTATACTCATCAGGGCGCATTAAAATAGATGCTGTTAAATCAAAGGTAAAATCCTGTTCCTCTATAATATTAATTTTACCACCAACTGTTTTTTCTTTTTCATAAATTTTCACTTGATAACCTCTACTTAATAGCCTCACCGCCGTCGCTAACCCACCAACTCCTGCTCCTACTATTATAACTTTCTCATTCACCTTTACTTCTACTCCTTTTATATGTTAATTTACCATCCTTTTATCTTTATCTATTTTCTATACAATATACTATAGATTTTTTATATCTTTCAAACAAAACTTTAGAACAAAAAAAATAACCAGTATATTACTAGTTATTTTTTATGTTAAAGACTTGCCACGTTGGTAGCCTCAAGTATACATTTTATCTTAGTATCAAATAAAATTCTAGAGCATGTCCTACTCAACCTTAATCTTAGGTTGTAGTTATATTCTTCAAATTCTGGGCCCATTTTTTGTTTGATTCTGTTTTGTAAAATATCATGGGTATAATCCAAATCTTCGTAAGGAATATCATCTATAATAAAAAAATTAAGCTCTTCTCCTGCCACCCCTTTTATTTGAAAATTGTTAGCCATTTTATTAAACATAAACCATTTTTTTATGTTTTCATACTCTTCAGCTATTTTATCCAGTGACATATTGTATATTGCCTCTTCCAAAAACGGAACTTGTTTTAAACAATTTACATTCATCACATCAATTTCTATATCCTTCACAAAATAAAACATTTAATCCCCCTCACAAGCTGTACGTTTACTTCTCTTTTTTTACTTACACTGAATGTTAAAATTCATAAATAGTATAACAAATTTAAACCTAATTTTCTATTAATTCTTAAACCCATTATGTAAAGACTTTAACTATTCTTTAATATATTCCCAAATAAAATACAATCATGTGTATTTTTATTAAATTTTTATCATGTTATGTATAAATTTTAATCTAAAATCGTAGAATTTATAAGAATAAGTTGTATACTATAAAGGCATTGTTTTTTACAGAATGTACTTCATTTTAAAAACAAGCTATTAAAGGGAGTGATGAAATATGGAACTTATTGAAATAATCAAGGCCGTTATTCTTGGTATTGTTGAAGGTTTAACCGAGTGGATACCCATCAGTAGTACCGGACATATGATTTTAGTTGATGAATTTTTACAACTCAATATGAGTGCAGCATTTAAAGAGATGTTTTTAGTAGTTATTCAGCTTGGAGCGATCATGGCCGTTGTTGTGTTGTACTTCAAGAAGTTAAACCCTTTTTTAATTATTAAAAATAAATTAACTATAAAAAATGATACTATTTCACTTTGGCTTAAAATTATTGTAGCCTGTGTTCCTGCAGGAATTATTGGTGTGTTTTATGATGATAAAATTGAAGCAATGTTCTATAATTATCAGACCGTTGCAGTAACTTTAATTTTATATGGTATTTTGTTTATTGTTATAGAGCGTAAACACAAAAATATAAAGCCTAAAATTAATCTTCTATCACAAATCACATATAAAACTGCATTTATTATAGGGATATTTCAAATACTAGCATTAATTCCTGGTACATCCCGTTCGGGAACAACTATTTTAGGTGCAATACTAATAGGAACATCAAGAACTGTTGCAGCAGAGTTTACTTTTTTCCTTGCTATTCCTATCATGTTCGGAGCGAGCCTTTTAAAGCTTTTAAAATTCGGTTTTGTTTTTACAAATGCTGAGTTTATTACTTTGTTTATAGGAATGTTGGTTGCTTTTGTAGTATCTATACTGGCCATTAAATTCTTAATTGGTTACATAAAGAAACATGATTTCACGTTATTTGGATGGTATAGAATCGTGCTTGGAATAATTGTAATTTCATACTTCTTTGTTGGTTAATATTATACCAATATTTGTTTTTCACCTTTGGAAGTGTTATTATGTAATATATATATACAGCATGAAAGGGGAATTATAATGAATACAATGAAGGAATTTGTTTTTGAACCTCGTTATTTAAGTTTCGCTGTTATAACAGATGTAAATGTAGGAAATAAAATATTAAATGAGCTTATTTTAGAGGAAGAAACTCTATTAGGCCATAGACAGGTTGGTAGCAGAAGTTATCACATTTTCTATTTTAAAAATGATCGTTTTTCTGTTTATTATCATAAAGGTGGAGTAGATGCAATGTACTCTTCTAAATCACTAGATGTAGTTTTAGATTATGTAAACAATTTAAAACCTGAGGATTTTGAGTAAATAGTATAATAATAAAAAAGTTTATGATTGGAGAAAAAATGTCAATAAAGAATATTACACTACTTGCAGATACAAAGTATTTAAAGCTTTATAATGCAGAGTATACCAATAAAAAAGGTGGAACTAGAAATTGGTCCATAGCTTCTAGAAAAGATTTAAATACATTAAAAAATAACTATTTTAATGGTGCAGAAGAAAACATAGACGCTGTTATTATAGTAGCAACTCATGTAGATGAAGATAAAATAGTTGTTATTAAGCAATTTAGAATTCCTCTTAATGATTATGTATACGAAATTCCTGCTGGACTTATAGATCCAGGAGAAGACGTTGAAACTACGGCAAAACGAGAACTAAAGGAAGAAACCGGACTAGATTTACTACAAATTGATTATAACAAAACTAAGCCAAAGGTATATATTTCAACAGGTATGACAGATGAATCCGTAGCCTTAGTATATTGTACTTGTAGTGGCGAAATTTCAAAAGACTATTTAGAAGATGATGAGGATATTGAAATTATGCTATTATCAAGGCAAGAAGCTATGAACCTTATTAGCTCTGACAAAAAGATAGATATTAAGGCTTTTCTTGCAATACAAAACTATATTGGTGCCTAGCGACAATAGCATGTTGTAACTAATTAAAAACCCCAGCAGATTATTAATTTATTCTGTTGGGGTTTTTTGTTAATTTTTCTACAAATACAACCATATTTTTTATATAAATTTATTATAATCGGACTTTTTTTGAAGGAACTCGAATATATTTATTGTAATATTCTCAATATTGTGATAATATTTTTTTAGAATAAAATTATTAAATTAGGGGGAGATATATGGAAAACATACTCAGTGAAATAAGTGGTTTAATTTGGAGCAATGCATTAATTTATTTATGTTTAGGCACAGGTGTTTATTTCTCTATCAGAACCAGGTTCCTTCAATTACGTCATATTAAACACATGGTTAAGTACTTATTTAAAGGTGGAGACTCAGAACAAGGAGTATCCTCATTTCAAGCCTTCGCAATGTCAGTTGCCGGCCGTGTTGGGACAGGCAATATAGCAGGTGTTGCTACTGCTATAGCCATGGGTGGTCCTGGTGCCCTTTTCTGGATGTGGGCTATTGCATTTCTAGGTGCAGGTTCATCCTTCATAGAATGTTCACTTGGTCAAGTTTACAAAGAGGAAATTAATGGTGAGTATCGTGGAGGTCCAGCCTACTACATTGAAAAAGCTATGGGACAAAAATGGTACGCGATTCTGTTCGCAGTTGTAACTATAATCGGCTTGGGCTTATTTGCTGGAGGCGTTCAATCAAATAGTATTGCAGCTGGTATTGATAATGCCTTTGGACTTGCTCCTTGGATAACAGGATTATTAATTGTAGCACTACTTGCTTTAATTATATTCGGCGGTACAAAGAGACTCGGAAAAACTGCTGAAATTATAGTACCTTTTATGGCAATTGCCTATATTATAGTGGCATTTATAGTACTTCTAGTAAATATCACAGAAGTTCCAGCAATGTTTTCACTAATAATGAAAAGTGCCTTTGGTGCTGAACAAGCATTTGCAGGTATCTTAGGACTCGCAGTTCAATGGGGAGTTAAAAGAGGAATTTATTCAAATGAAGCTGGACAAGGAACAGGACCACAGTCATCTGCGGCTGCTGAAGTATCTCACCCAGCTGTACAAGGTTTAGTTCAATCTTTTGCAGTATACTTTGATACATTATTTGTATGTTCTGCAACTGGATTCATGATTCTAGTAACAGGCCAATACAATGTATATAATGAAGCAGGCGGATTCATTGTATCGCATATACCAACAATTGAAATAGGACCTGGATATACGCAAGCCGCAGTTTCAACTGTAATGGGAAACTTCGGAGCAGGTTTTGTTGCCATCGCATTGTTCTTCTTCGCATTTACAACACTGCTAGCATATTATTACATAGCAGAAACAAACCTTACTTATTTGTTTAGAAACTCTAAAAATAGCAAGGTTATTATTAATGTGCTAAGAGTTGGAATTCTTATTTCCACTTTTTATGGTTCTGTTAAAACAGCAACTACTGCTTGGGCACTTGGTGATATTGCTGTAGGTAGCATGGCATGGCTTAATGTTATTGCCATAATAATTCTTGGAAACATTGGTCTTAAAGTCTTAAAAGACTACGAAGCTCAATTGAAGGAAGGAAAAACAATGGATACATTTACATTCGATCCTAAAAAGTTAGGAATTAAAAATGCAGATTTATGGTATACAATTAATGAAAGACGAGCTAAAAGAGCAAAACTAAAGGAAACAAATAAATAAATAATGTATTTAACTATAAAAAAACATCAAGATCATATGATCTTGATGTTTTTTTATTCTACTAACCAATAACTTCAATAATTTTAACCACCCACTTAGACAAATTCACAGATGATTTTTTTGCAATTTCTACTACTCTTTCATGCGAATGTTTAACTTTCTGTATTCCCGTAGCCATGTTTGTTATACACGCAATTCCAAGCACATCCATTCCCAAGTAGTTTGCTGCTATTGTTTCAGGAACTGTTGACATACCTACTGCGTCTGCACCTTGTCTTCCAATAGCTCTAATTTCTGCAGCGGTTTCGTAATATGGTCCCATGAAACCAGCGTATACACCTTCTTTATATTCCACACCAATGTCATCTGCAATGGTTTTTGCTTTTTCAATAAGTTCTATTTTGTAAGGTTCTGACATATCCGGGAATCTCAACCCGAATCTTTCATCATTAATTCCAATTAACGGATTATCACTAATAAGATTTATAAAATCATTGATAATCATTAGTGTGCCAGGACTGAAGCTTGTATTTATTCCACCACAGGCATTTGTTACAATGAGCTTTTTAATACCTAGCTGTTGCATAACATATACAGGATAAGTAACCTCTTTCATTGTATATCCCTCATAGTAATGGAATCTGCCTTGCATTAGCACTACTTCTACTCCTCTGATTTTTCCGAAGACTAATCGTCCGGCATGGCCTGACACAGTGGTTTGTGGAAAATTAGGAATATCCTTATATTCAATGAATTCACTATTCTCTACTGTACTAGCTAAATCCCCTAGCCCTGATCCTAAAATCACCGCAACTACTGGCTTATTTCCAACTTTGCTTTTTATGTAATTTACTGATTCTATAACCTTATCGTACATTATAAATACCCCCTTATGTGACTATAACTATAATATATACCCTATCACAGTTTTTAGTCTATTCAAGCAAAAAAAACAGCAAAATTATTCAATTCTGCTGTTTCAACTTTTTATTTTATATAATTAACTGTATTCTCTTTTCTTGCTGGTGCAGTGGTTATAATGATTCTTTTATGTCCAAGGCATACTGCATGGATTTGTTTAAATCCTTCTGGTATTCCAAGTTCCTTAACAAATCCTGCTCCCTCTTCACTATTTAAAAGGTATGCAATAAGTCCAATCCAGCAAGATCCAATGTCTAAAGATTCCGCAGCTATAAGCATATTTTCTACAGCTGCTGCACAATCAACTGAAGCTAAATCATTTTTTTCATCTCCTGATACTAGTACTACTGTTGGCGCTTTGTAAAGTACATGAAACATCTCATTATCAGCAAATCTTCTAATATATTCATTATCAGATTTGCTTGCGATTTTTTTAAAAGCAACACTTAATCTATCTATCATATCTTTATTTTGTACTACTGTAAAATGCCATGGTTGCTTATTGGTAGCACTTGGTGCATAAATACCAGCCTCTATTATTTGTTTTATATCCTCATCAACAAGTTGTTCTGGTAGAAATGCCCTTGTGCTTCTTCTATTTCTTATATTTTTTAGAGTTTCATTCATTTTAAAATCCTCCGTTTCGTTAATTTTTATTTAGATGAACTGTATTGTAAATTTCCCTTATACTATTATAATACTCTAATCTTTAGTTGTTTTAAACAGAAACTACTCTTTTACTTCTTTAATTATCTTTTCTTTGCTAAAAAACTAATTATTCCACATAATATAAATATGTATATCTATAATTTAAAATATATGTATGAAAGGGAGCTGCATTATGAAGAAATTTATATCTATTATAGTTGCCATATTATTGGTTACTTTAAGTTTTTCCAATTTGACTTATGCAGAGGAAACTCTTATAAAGGATCTTTTGTTAAAAAATAAAAGCAAGTTCAGCTTAGACATTATAAATAATCCTAACAAATATAATTTGCAAATTCTTTATACAGAAATTAATAGGAACAATTCTAATATTCCAGTGTTTACTTCTTATAAGTATAATGTGGATGCAAATAAGTATTTTTATCCCGCTAGTAGCATAAAACTATCCGCTTGTATCTTGTCCTTAGATAAAATAAATAATCTAAAAATTAATGGATTATCAAAGCATACTACAATGAATATAGGTGCTACTGGAAATAATCAAACCTCAACAAGCGGCGAATCTATTTCTAGCTATGTTCAAAAAATTCTTTTATACAGTGACAATAATTCATTTAACAGGCTCTATGAATTTTTAGGTCAAAAATATTATAATGATACGTTATCAGCAAAAGGGTTTAAAAACTCTAAAATTATTCATAGGTTATCTACAAATAGTAATTATGAAAATAACAAATATACTAATCCTATAAGCTTCTATTGTGGAAAGAAAAAGATATATTCTCAACCATTAAAATATAGCGGCACATCCTATAACAACAATAATC
>JANZQE010000110.1:0-6636 GCA_038040705.1 Clostridium sp.
GTCTTCTATTGTTCTGAGCTTCCTTTTAAGTAAAACTTCAGCGGTATCTGTAACATGATTTGCCATGCCTAATTTAGTTGTAAGATATAACACCATCATTACCGTTGCGAATTCCTTTTTTATACCCCTATTAATCATATCTTTCCTAAATTTAAAAAGTCCTGGATTTGAATATGTGATTTTCCGCCCAAGAATTTTTGTCATGCTATCTGCAACCCTAAAATAGGTGATAGCTTCAGACCCCGTAATATCATATGTCCTGTTTTCATGACCCTCTTCTGCAAGAGCTCGCCCAATAATCTCTCCAATATCCCTTGTATCTATAAAACTAATCTTTGCTCTTCCAGATGGGATGAATAGGTCATCTCGCAGCTTTATATCCTCTGCATGTGTTGTGGATAGATTTTGCATGAAAAAACTAGGCCTTATAAAAGTGTAAGGGATTCCTGATGCTAAAATAGCCTTTTCTATTTTGTGGTGTGGCGGGAATGGATTTTTTTCTGCTCCTAGTAATGATAAAAACACAATTTGCTTTACCCCAGCTTTTTTACATCTTTCAATAAATGGGGTAAATATTCCTTTAACGTCTGTAAGTTGTGGTGGCCTTACTAAAAACACCTTTTTAACGCCTTTTAAAGCGGTTTCATAATTATTTGCATTTTCAAAATCAAATTGTCTATACTCTATGGATTTATCAAGCTTAACACTTTTTTCTATATTTCTTACACCAGCTATGAAATCTATTTTTTCACTTTTTAAATAGTCTACTACTGCACTTCCGACATTCCCTGTTATTCCTGTTAGAAATATATTGTTGTCCATTATAATTCAGTCCCTTCAATTAACCTATTGAGCATATATGTAAATTGATTAGATTCCTCTTTGGTATAAATTGAAAATATATCCATTGTTAATTCATCACTTTTGGCTACAATTCTATGAACTAGCCCACTTGCCTCTTTACATATTTCTAAATAAGAGGACCTTTTATCTTCTGGATTTGCAACCTTAGTCAATACCCCTTTTTTTTCTAATCTATTTATAATTCCTGATATAGTAGGCCTGTCTGACCCTAGTCGCTCAGCTATTTCCGCTGCTGTAATCGGCAGATCAGATAAATGTATTTGAATTATAACTGAAAACTGAGCTGCCGTTATGTCATACTCCTTTAATGCTTTATCTAATTTATTCTTAAGTTGCTTTGAGGCTTTATTTATTAGGTACGATAAATTCTGCATATCATTTCTCCTTATATAGTTAGTGTGCTACCTATATAGTTATTGTACTAACTACTTTTGTTTTTGTCAACTTCTTTTATTTCTATATAATATTTCACTTCATTTATTTTCGATCTTATTTTTAAGTAACACTTACTAAAAAAATAATGGATAGGCATTAAATACCTATCCATCACAATCCATCATTGCTTCTTTTAAATTCCTTACTCCCCCTCTTGGATCGTCCACGTCTCCTACATATCTAGGAATTAAATGGACATGTAGATGATCTATAGTTTGCCCTGCATAGCTTCCTACATTTATCCCTATGTTATAGCCAGCTGGTTCATATTGAATATCAAAGATTTCCTTAACTTCATGCATTAGTGAATATATAGCTTTAATCTCTTCTTCTTTTGCATCAAAAAAGTTAGGAAAGTGCCTCTTAGGTATAATTAAACAATGGCCATTATTTACTGGGAAATGATCTAATATTGCAAATGCGAATTTGTTCTCTGCTAATATTTCTGATTCTTCGTAGTTACAAAATATACAATCTGACATTATTTTTAACTCCTTTTTATATCTTTTATTTATTTTTTTAGAATATTATTCTAATGAATATAGTAATTTAATATAAGGTATCTAAAATTATTTAAGGGGTGAAATTATGAGACCACCATCAAGAAAAAAAAACCCAATACCATTTGGTTTAATACTCCTCATTAGTGCATTATTAATACTAGTATACATGATTTTTACCATTTTCTCTAATTTTGATGCTCCTTTAACTAAATCTCAATATATTGAACATGGCACACAATACGCCACATTAACAAACGGTAATAATTTAGTCTCCTACTCCAATACGTTTTTAGGAATGCCATACTTGTGGGGTGGTACAACCCCAGCAATATTCGATACTACTGGTAAGTATTTAAGCGGTGGATTTGATTGTTCGGGGTTTGTACAATACGTTTATAAAAACTTTGATATAAATTTGCCTAGAACAACAATGGAACAGATAAACGAAGGTGACTCTATTAATATAAATAGTCTTGAAACTGGTGATTTAGTTTTTTTAAGACTAATCCAGCTGTCCCTTCTGAAATATCTCATGTGGGAATATATATTGGAAATAATAAATTTATGCATTCCCCCAAAGATAATGATGTAATTAAAACATCTGACTTATCTGGCTATTACAAGGAAAATTTTGTGATAGGTAAAAGATTAATAAAATAGTAGGCACTATTAGGCACTATTATTCACTATACAAAATGTCTTCGAGATAGTTTTGGCTTATATATCCAACCGTATAGGATTTTCCTAAAATATCTCCAGCTATATTTACTTTATATTTAGCAACAGCTTTTCTTTTTTGGAATATATTTTGTCTCCTTTCAATTGACTGAATACATTCCTTCTGAATTATAACAGTTTCCCTGGCTGACCTTCTATATCTCATCACAATGAAATCATTATCAAAATATATACCATTATCAATAAATCTTATATAATTCCAAATTGCTATAACTGGTAATAATATAAATACAAATTGTCCATAAGGAACAAAAATAGCTATTATAGACATTATTATAATATCATCTACTAATCTAAATAAGATAAATCCCTTTAGTGCTTTTCTAGGAGATTTTACTAAGTCATAATTTATATTCATTTCAGGCAAAATATCCTGAAAGAAATTATCCAGAACCTTCTTTTTAGCAATAGGACAAAGCATTGTACTTTCACCTTTGTCTTTTCCGTATCCTATAGTTTCAACATTTAATGAAAAGTATCCAAATGATTTTTTAATAATCCCCTCTACTATTGTTATGCTTTGAATTCGTTTTACTGGGATTGTTACTTCTTTTTTATTTAATAATCCATATGACAATTTAATATAATCTTCTTCTCGTGTAACCGTAAATCCATAATATTTTATTACAGTTATAATAACGGATACACTCCACGAAATAAATAATGCCGCTAATATTAATGCCACTATATATGTAATCATCCCTTTACTATTAACATCTTTAATCACATTATTACTAAATACTTTCGCTTTTCTCTTAACTGCATCAGGTATTTTGTCAACTACATTCGAGTAAAAGGCAATTATTATAAAAATTCCTGCTACCATATTACTAGACATTGATGCCATCACAAATAAATCTTTTGTGGAAGTAGTTAACTTTTTTGCTGTAATTGCAACTTCTTCTTCAGTTCTCATTTTATTTTCTTTAAATATTAAACTTTTAACCCTCAGTCCTTCTTGGTTAGATAATAAAATAGATATTTCAGATTCCTTGGCTTTTCCTCCAGCAGTATCAATATCAAGCTTACATACATTAAATAATCTTTGAACTATTAAAGATGATATATCTGCAGTATGCACTTGTGAAAAAGGTACTGTTCTCTCATGCACCTGGAAAATTCCATTTTTTATGTATATACCTTCATCCTGTATACAATATGTATTTTTATTCCATCCAACTATAGCTAAACCAATAATTACAATCAAAAAAACTACTACAACTAAAACTGCTGTATAACTTCCTCCATATTTTTTTAAAAATTCTGAAGCTGATGATATTAAAAATACAAAAATAGGAATTATTCCATCTTTTATTTTTTTAAAAACTTCTGAAAATATCGTGAATTTATGTGTATGTTTTACTCCACTCATATGCATTGCTCCTGAACTATTTTCGTAATAGACATTCCAAGATTACTTCCTATTTCGCTTTCTAAATAAGGAATTTTATATTGTCCTCCGGCAGTATGAATCGTTAATTTTATAAGTTTAAATTTTTTTAATATTAGTCCTTGTTCTGTGTCTACATATTGGACTCTCCTCATAGGAATAATTACATTACTCTGCGTAAATACTCCATATTTCAAGATGATTCTCTCATCATCAATATGGTATCTATATTTTTCATATTTATATTTGGGAACGACCAATGAATAAATTAGTATTAGAAAGGCTAGTCCATATATGCTACCAACTAACGCATATTTCCAAATTGCATTAAACTTTATAAGTATATTTAATACTACTGCAATAGCTAGAATAACTCCGGTTGAGAATAATCCCTCTATTGCCCACATTTTTCTTGAATACGGTGAAATCTTTTCCATAATAACCTCCATTAAAAATAACTGTACGATAATTATAGTATAAATTTGTTTATTTAACAAAATTTTGTTTTAGATATAAAAAAAACAATCTGTATTGACTAATATTTAACACATCCTTCACATCTCATTCATTATATTGTCACATTTACATGTTATAATTTAAATATTGATTAGATTGATCATTAAAGCAAAGTCCCCCTTTACTTTAATAATATAAGAAGTTGTGAATTATAATTCACAGCTTTTTCGTTTTTTTGTAGGTTTAATCCTATTGTAATAGTTAAAAAAAGACTCACCCGAAGGTAAGTCATATTTACTAAAAAAACTTATTGTAAGCTTTTAATTTGAACTAGTTTTTCTATTGTAATACTTGGATCATCTGTCAAAGTACCAGATAACACTACATATTTATTCACATAGCTTGCTTTACTGTAAGCTTTTACAGTAACAGCATTTCCTATTACTGAAGTTAAACTAGCCATAACAGGAGTAGAATTGTCTTGGTTTTTAACACTCCATTGTATAGTCTTATCAAGCACTTCTGTACCATTGTCATATACATGACTAAGGTAATTTGCGCTTTGTCCAAGTTCTATAGCATCATTTCCAGTTATATCGATAGAATAATTATGTGTTGCAGGCTCATTTGAAGGAGCTACAACTGTGCTTTTAATCAAAGTCACTGCAGTCTGTGCTAAAAGTCTTCCATTTATGGATGCTTTAGTGCCCATACTGATATTTGTCTTTCCTAATACTATTCCCTCAAAATGTGCACCAGTTCCAATCTCAACGGTTTGTGCTGACTGCCAGAAGATGTTCTTAGCTTGTACTCCACCAGTTAAGATAATTTTAGTGTTGCTTGCTTGTGTAATTCCTTTAGATATTTGGAAAATAAAAACATCATTTGCTCCACCATTTAGGTAGACATCAGAATTTATTAATACACCAGTGCCCCACTTGTACACACCAGGTGTAAGTGTTTGACCACTAAGGTCTCCAGTATATAGTTCAGTAAAATCAGCAGCTCTCCCAGCAGCATCTGTGTAGGCTGTTTCCATGTTGCTTATGGATGTAGTAAGTTTACTAGGAGTTGGAGAAGCGTAATCTGCTGCATATGCCTTTCCAATAATTTGAGTTGAACCTGAAAATTCGTTAGTTGCATCTACTGTCAAAGAAAATCCTGTAATAGCAGTGGAATCTATAGGACTAACTCCTATATTTCCTGTAACAACTGAATTAGGTACGGTGGATATTCCTGTTTTCGACAAAATTGCATAATCACCAGCGGTACCAAGGTTTACTGCGGCGGTTCCCACCGTTGGTGCCGCAAATGCTGAACTAAATGAAAGTAATACCATGGTTAGAGCTAATAAATATGTGGATGCTTTTTTTAAAGACAATTTTTTCATAATTTCCCCCTATTTCTTTTTTTTCTATAATATAATTATACTTCTAATTCAAACATCATAATAGGGACTATTGTCCCTTTCTCGATAGGGCTTCAGTCCCTTTTTATAGGGACTTTAGTCCCTAACCCTAGGTATCGACGATACTTGGAGTAAGTCTAAATACAAAAATTAAAAAGGAGGATTTTGATATGAACAAGAAATCTATATATTTTAAATTATTGGCAGTTCTTTTATGTACTACTATTTTATCATCTTGCGATAATAAAGCTGCATTAGCTGATAAAACTGAGGTAACAGGTACAACTATTATGACCTCTATAAGTGATTGGGTTACATATGATGCAAACGACTATTACACTGAGTGGAAAAATGAAACTCCAAATTATATTAAGTTAAATGACACTGGTGCTACCCTTGAAGGAACAGGCGCAACTGTTGTAGACAGTAAAATCACTATAACAACTGCAGGTATATATGTAATTAGTGGAAAACTTAATGACGGTCAAATTATTGTTGATATTGAAGATAAAGGGACTGTTAAGCTTGTCTTAAATGGAGCTGAAGTAAATTGTTCCAATAGTTCCCCTCTTTATATAAAGTCTGCTAAAAAAACTATTATTAGTTTGGAGGCAGGAACAGAGAATATTATATCTGACGGAAAAAAATATGTCTCTACTGATGATCGTAATGCGGCAATCTTTAGCCAAGATGACCTTACTATAAACGGGACTGGTAACTTAACTGTTCGTGGAAACTATAACGATGGAATTACAAGTAAAGATGATCTGAAAATTACTGGAGGAAATATTACAATTTATTCAACTGATGATGGATTGGTTGGAAAAGATTTAGTGGCAGTT
>JANZQE010000111.1:0-2786 GCA_038040705.1 Clostridium sp.
CATTATGGATTTTTTTCTTTTTAAACTTGTAAATGTCTAAACCAAATAATCCATAATGATCAATAAAGCTGGCTAAAATTAGTTTTCCAAAGACTCCTAATGATAATGTTAACGAAGACCCAAGGTCATTGAAGCATAAATTATTTAAAAACACCACTAAAACTCCTATTAATCCACCACTAAATAAGTAAATTGGGATGTTTTTATTTAACCTTAACTTTTGTTTTTTAAAAATCAGTATAATAATTACAGCAATAAGCCCCACTATATGAATTATTAATAGTGATTGATATGAATCTGTGTAATTTGCCAAAATTCCATTAAAAGTTACCATTATAGTAATTAAAATACCTATAAATACCGCAGATGCCTTATACATTGAATTTCCTCCACTCTTTAATAAATGTCTCTTTTGTAAGATTAACATAAAAAAGCTTGGTTCTATATGACACATGTCATATTTCAAGTAAATTTGTTTATACAAAACAAAAATAATCAATTATAATAATACTTAGATACTAAACAAATATGTATTTTTCTCTAGAAATACTAAAAGGAGGCATAATTGTGAAACGAGTAAATAGTAAAAGTGAACTAGACAAATATATAAAAAAATATAAAATCAATGATTTTTTCGGCATAGATATGTATGAATATATGGAGCTCCATAGTTTTGATAAAGGAAGCCATCTCGTAAAAACTGATGAACCAATAGATTATTTTTATTTTTTTGTACAAGGGAAAGTAAAAATATATACTGTTCTTAAAAACGGTAAATCCCTACTCTTTCGGTTACATAAGCCACTGGTTATAATTGGAGATGTGGAATTTATTGATTATGACACGGCTAATTCAAATATTGAAGCCATAACCGAATGTTTGTGTATTGGAATTTCTATGAATAATATAAGAAAATACGCTGTTTATGACCAAACTTTTTTAAAGTGTATGTGTACTAGCCTAGGTAAAAAATTTATTAGCTCCTCTATTGCCAGTTCAATAAATATCCTCTACCCTCTAGAAAATAGATTGTCAAGTTACCTACTTGCTATTGCACCAGAAAATAGCAATCGTTCTACCCTAGATGTTGGAATAACAACTGATAAATTTACTGAGCTTGCAGATTTGCTTGGAACAAGCTATAGACATTTAATTAGAACTATAAATAAATTGTGCGACGAAAAGATAATAAAAAAAGAAAAAAACTCTATTACCATTCTAAATATGGCTGAATTAGAAAAGCTTGCCGGGGATTTGTACCAGTAAAAAAACAGGTGTATACTACTGTATTATCTTACAGAAGTATACACCCTTAATTATTATCCCAAAGAAGGAATACTATCTAATTCCATCTATTCTACCCTTTAATGCTTTAAAACGACCATTCACATAATTAATAAGTTCTTTTCTATTCTCTTTTATTTCATTTGGAGCACTAGCAACCATAGTAATTATATCTAATTTGTTACCTTTTATGTCTTTGGCAACGTCATATGCTAAGCACTTATTTTTTATTTTCCAATAGGTTATGTTAAATTGATCTGCTTGGCGTTTATTATAATATCCTTTTTCAATACCAAACTGAAATAAATCTGCCGCTGATTCTAATTCTTCTAAATCTTCAACTTCTAAAGTCTCATTAACTAATTCATCAAATGTTTTCATTATAGCACTCCTTTTTAACCAGTAATATTGTTAATAAATCTTTTTCATAACCTGTATATTCTAACACATATTAAAGAATATTTAAATTATTTTTACCAATAAATTATTTTCCTATGAAATTAAACACATTAGGTACCATTGTTTTATTATTCCTAATATTCTCTATAATATGTGACAATCATTGCGGTATTTCCTTCTCTACTAACAATAAAAAGAGGCTTATCAATACTATAAATCTTACAATCCGTCAATAAAAGCTTCCCATTCCTCTAAATTCACCTGAGTTTCAATTTTTTTGTTAAAATGCCTCTTTAGGTGTTCTTTGAGATAACTACAATCTTCTATGTTATTTTGTCTTTTAACATACTCCCTTAAAATTTCATATTCTTCCTCTGACATTAAATATCTATAATGTTCATTGATTTTTTGGAGGCCTTCTAATGTAATTGGTGGAGATTGATTTTCTTCTACAACTACAATTGTTGATGCAATAAAGTCCCCTACACGTTTATGCTCTTTAGTGAGAAATATCAATACAACGCCTATACCAAAAACATCAAGGAACACTCTAAATAAATTCCTTAAAGCAGAGTGTTTAAGTGTGATAGGTTGCCCATTGTTTCTTATGGTTCTAATTTTAAAAACTTTTTTACCTATTGTCATGCCGTTCATGCTTAACTCCATAGCAATAAAATAACCATAACTTATTAGTGCAACAACAAGTAATGTTCCCCCGATAATCCAGCCATAATATTCTTCAAAGAAACCTGGCGAAAAATATCCTATGATTAGTAGCGCTATTCCTAGTATTAAAAATAATAATCCTTGAATCATCATATCAATAAGTACAGCACCAGTTCGTGACCCTAGTCCTGCTAGAGTATATTCAACTTCTATATTTTCGGGGGTTGTGATTTTAATTTTTTTCATAGTAATCCTCCAATTCTATTGCATATTTCTAAGTCATCTTAAAAAAATTGCACACAATTTGTAATTTATTTGGTAAAATAAGCATGAGGTGAAAATATTGAAAGAAGATCAATTTATAAATATAAATTCCGATACTTGGAAAGAACTTGAAGCATTCTCCACCATAATTAATAAAAAAGGTGTGAAAAAAC
>JANZQE010000112.1:0-5593 GCA_038040705.1 Clostridium sp.
TTACATGGATAAAATAAAATATTTTACAGACAATAGTAATAGTGTAATTTTTTTAGAATTCATATTAATAGTTTTTAAGGATGGTGATCACTTGAATATAAAATATAATGATTTTAAATTGAATACTATTGCTTTGAGCCATGAGCTTATAAATGTTATTCATTTAGATGAATACATGATTGTAGAGCTTACGGAATCTCCTTCTACTGGATATTGTTGGTTCTATACAATGTCGGATTCTTCTATTATTTCTTTAGAAGAAAAAAAAATATATGATTTTAACAAACCAAATATAATAGGTGGAACGCTTCAAATTGTTTGGAAATTTAAGTGCTTAAACCCTGGCGAATGTAAAATACATTTTTCTTATTATAAAAGTTGGAAAAATGAATCTTCACCCCTAGATAAGTATACATATGTAATTAAAATAGAATTATAATCTTTATAAAATAAAAATACTCCCTTATCTATGGGAGTATTTTTAGTGGTTTGTAAAACTTTAAGTTAGTATCTCATATCCTGTTTCAGTAACCCTTATTGTGTGTTCCCACTGTGATGACAATGAACCATCCACTGTAACAGCTGTCCAATCATCTTCAAGTACATCTGATTCAGCGCTGCCCATATTAATCATAGGCTCAATAGTAAATGTCATATTAGGAAGTATTACCATTCCCTCACCTTTTTTACCTATATGAGGCACAAACGGTTCTTCATGAAACTCCAATCCAACGCCATGTCCACCATAATCATATACTACGGAATACCCATGACTTTCTGCATGCTTCTGAATTGCATATCCTATATCTCCAAGTGTATTATATGGTTTAACCTGTTCTATACCAAGCTCTAGACATTCCTTTGAAACACGTACTAAATCTGATACCTCTTTAGAAACTTCTCCAATTATAAACATTCTGTTGGCATCACCATAATAACCATCTAATATGCAGGTTACATCTACGTTAACTATATCTCCATCTTTTAGCACTGTATCATCCGGTATACCATGGCATATCACATCATTTATTGATGTACATACACTTTTAGGAAACCCAGAATATCCTAGTGGTGCAGGATATGCATTGTGCTCCACAGTATACTCATGTACCCATGTATTTATATCATTTGTAGTTATTCCAGCTTTAATTCTTTCGGAAACCATATCCAGTATCTCATGAGTTAATTTACTGCTTTTTCTAATACCATCTATTTGATCCTCTGTTTTCATAATGTCTCTCGGTATTTTGTAACCTACTTTTTTCTCTATATTGTTTATAAATGTATCCTGTTCCATGTGACATTTTTTGTATTTTTTACCACTGCCACACCAACAATTATCATTTCGCTCTAATTTGTTCATTATATTTTCCTCCCAATTGAAATTATTCAAAGCATCAATTTCAATGATGATTCACCCTTAATTATAGTTTATAATTTCAATTTTTTAAACTCATATTCATAAATTTCATTAAAATAACCATATAACTAGTTTATTATCCACGCTTTGTATATTAAATGATCCCTTTTATGACTCCATATCTATTAGACGCTGCATTAGCTACAAGATTATTACTAGCTATTTGTGCAGCCTCTTCTAAATTTTTAGCCTTAAACATTATAGTTCCACCATTTCTATTGTATCTTCCTCCACAAATTAAGTACTTAGAAGAATGACTAACTTTTTCTGAATTAGCAGCATATGTTATTTGCAAACTATCATTACCCTCTTGTGTGTAATTAATCTTAACCAATAAATTATTATTTTCCATTTATTTACCCTCCAATAATCCACTAAAGTGGTGTATTATAACCGCAGTCTAACTGTAAATTCAAACTGCTCTAAAATACACAAATTATATATTTTAAAATACTTTACAGGTATTTTTATTGTTAATGCTCTAGTTGCATTATAGCGAACATTTGTTCGTAAGTCAATAGATTTTAGTGTCTTAAAAAAATTATGCAAAAAAATAAGGGCTTAGAGTATATTTATACCCTAAGCCTATAGCCACTTCCCCAAACAGTTTCAATATATTGAGGTTCAGATGTAGATGATTCAATCTTCTCCCGAACCCTAGCAATATGTACTGTAACAGTAGCTGTATCTGAGAGTGCATCAAACCCCCAGATTTTTTCAAATAATTCATCTTTACTAAATACTCTATTAGGATTTTCAGCTAAATACAGTAATATCTCAAATTCCTTTTGTGTTAGATTTACTTCAACACCATTTATAAATACCTGTCTGAAGTCTTTCTTTATTTCTAATCCTCTTATCAATATCGTGTTATTTTTGACTGTAGTTATAAATTTATTCTTTATTCTTTCGTAGTTCCTTATATGTGATTTTACTCTAGCCACTAACTCACTAGGATTAAAAGGCTTTGTGATATAGTCATCTGCACCAAGGCTGAGACCTTTTATTTTATCAATATCTTCTTTTTTTGCAGATACCATTAACACTGGAATATCTTTCTCTTCTTGCAAACTACGCAAAATAGTATATCCATCTATTTTGGGGAGCATAACATCAAGAATTAATAAGTCAAAGGCCTTTGTTTTTAAAGCATTTAACCCATCTACCCCATTATTACATATTTTAACCTCAAAGCCCTCAATCTCTAAATAGTCCTTTTCAAGTTCTGCGATACTTAAATCATCTTCGACTATTAAAATCTTTTTCATAACATCCCTCTATTCCTCTGATATTTTTCCAAATGATATCATAATGCTTGTGCCCTTGTCTTCGTGTCCTACAGCCCATATTTTACCTTTATGTCCTTCTACAATTTGTTTTGCTATTGCAAGTCCAAGTCCACTACCACTAGCTTCACTTCTTGCAGAATCTGCTCTATAAAACCTGTCGAAAATTTTATTTACATCATTATCCTCAATACCACAACCATTATCTCTTATCTCAATAATAATACTAGAATTAGTTTCCCTAAGAATAATTGTAATTTCACCTTGCTCTTTATCCATATATTTACGAGAATTATCAATTATATTCAGTATAACCCTCATGAATCTTTCTCTATCAATTTTAACGTATTTTGCTGTTTCTAAGTCATTTTTCAGACTGATTTTTATACTAGCTTTTTCAAGTTCTAGTAAACTTTCAGAAGTACAATAATTAAAATAATCTACAATATCAGTCTTTTCAAAATTGAAAGGTAGCTTACTTAAATCCAATTTGGAATAAAGGAGCAAATCATCAATCATAACATCCATTTGCTCCGTTTTTGAATAAATAGTTTTTAGATACCGTTCTTGCTTTTCAGGAGTATTTGCCACTCCATCTAAAATACCTTTAACATATCCTTTTATCGAGGTTATCGGTGTTTTTAGATCATGTGATATACTTGAAACTAGCATTTTCCTATTATCATCGTACTTTTTTTTCAAACGAATGGAATCCTTAAGTTGTACTCTCATCTTTTCAAAATCAGCACATAAGTCCACAATTTCTTTGTCCCCGACTTCAATTATTTCAAGACTCAAATCCCCCTTACTAATACCACCTACTGCAGCTTTTAAAAGTGATAGTGGTTTTATTATTCTCTTTGAAAGCATATACGACATAAATATGTTAACAACTATAAATGTCATAATAAATACTACAAGGATGAACATGATAAATATTTCAAGACTACCTGAATAATAAGTAGTTGGGGCAAGTAGTATGGCATTACCTAGAACTTCATCTTTAAATTTAATTGGTACTACATCCACCATATAAGTTATACTATCGATTATTACTAGTTTTTTTTGAGATTTAGTCTTTGACTCCAGCAAACATTTTTCTATATCAATTTTGTTTACATCCTTGGATGTAAAAATAACATTATTATTTTTAAGAATTATAAGATCTCCATTTATATCTAATAGCTTCTGATACAAATATTGTTGAAACTTAGGTTCTTCTAAATCATCAGGGTTTTGTTTCCATATGGTACTCCTAGTATCAGACAACTCTGATTTTAATGATACAAACTTTTTAAAATTATTGTAACTTATTTCCTTATTAAAAATTCTTGAAGAAACAAAAATAAATAGAAAAGCCGCTACAATTGTAATAGCAAAGGGAATTATGATTGTTATAGTATTTGAGAGTATTAATCGTTTTTTTATATTCATTTTTCCACCTCGAAAATATAAATTACCTAATTATAATATATATCAAAATTCCTTTTTATCAAATAAATAATACCCTGCTGTAAAAAATATTATACCATAGCTTAGCATCATCATAAACTTAAGAAATATTTGAAAACCAGGAATAGTTTCCATAATAAATAGCGTATACCAGTTCATCATAGATGTAATAAACAAACCAGAATATCTATTTAAAACAATTCCAAGCCCTTTAAACGTAACAAAAATAAAGATAGAAAGGAAAAATACGCCTATTCCACTTTTAATTATATTTGTAAAAAATGCAATAATTATTGATAATATTACCATTGGCATTAAAGTTACTATATACGAAATTACAACTCTTATAAAACTTTGTAGCGTAAATGAATTGGAATTAAAAAGAACACCCGCAAGCATTGAAAAAATCATTACAAATAAAAGGTTTGCAAGTATAAATAACATAATTGCTGTTAACTTAGATGCATAAAACTCTAATCTTGAAATAGGTCTTGTAATAGCAATCTTCATGGTATTCTGTGAAAATTCTCCAGAAAAACTTTCTATAGTAACAAGCGCAGTAAATAGCGGCAAAATAGTATTCACCACTACAGCAAGCACAAGTATTGGAAATTCCATGCTGGAAACTCCACGTATTCCAAAACCATTTCTTAGCACTACCATAGATAACTGTCCAAGTATTATGAAAATAAGTGATATAATAACTGCTACTAAGACTTTTTTTCTTTTATACAATTTTTCAATCTCATTTGTTAAAGAAGCTTTAAATTCTGCCATTCCTCTCCACCTCGCTAACAAAATAATTTTCTAGTGTTGCATAATTGTTTAATATATTTTTCATATTATCTACATTAAGCATCCGTCCATTGTATAATACACCAATATTGGTGCAAGTAAGTTCAACGTCATGGATAAGATGGCTTGATATGAAAAATGTAGCATTCTCTTTTTCTACTAAGTTTTTTATTATATGCCTCATAGCAATCATTCCTTCAACATCAAGTCCATTTAACGGCTCGTCTAGGATAATTACCTGGGGCCTGGATAAAATTGCGGCTGCGATTCCTAATCTTTGTTTCATGCCAAGAGAAAACTTTCTTGGTTTCTCATCTTTGTATTTTAACATTCCTGTCATTTCTAAAACTTCATGGATCCTCTGTGCGTCAACATTTTTATAATATCTTGAAACTTGTCTTAGGTTTTCATAGGCTGTTAAATAAAGATAAGACTCCGCAGTTTCTATAATGCACCCTACATTTTTCATTACCTCCGCGTATTCCTCAAGTATACTATGCCCTAAAATCTTAACATCTCCACTGTCTGGTTTTATAAGTCCAGTCATAATTTTCATTGCAGTGGTCTTACCCGCACCATTAGGTCCTAAAAATCCAAATATTTCGCCCTTATGTATATCAATGTTAATATCTGTTATACC
>JANZQE010000113.1:0-8940 GCA_038040705.1 Clostridium sp.
TAATAGCAAAAGTAGCAGAATTCTTCTCATTTGGAACAAATGATTTAACACAAATGACTTTTGGATTTTCAAGAGACGATGCAGGAACTTTCTTAAAACATTATTATGAGAAGAAAGTTTATGAATCTGATCCATTCCAAAAACTAGACCAAACAGGAGTAGGCAAACTTGTTCAAATGGCTGTTGATCTTGGACGCAAAACAAGACCAAATATAAAACTTGGAATATGTGGAGAACATGGTGGAGATCCATCTTCTATTGAATTCTGTCACAATGTGGGACTTGATTATGTATCATGTTCACCATTTAGAGTTCCAGTTGCAAGACTTGCGGCTGCACAAGCTGAGATAAACAATCCAAGGAAAAAATAGTATTTTAAGTTATAAGTAATTAATATAAAAAATAAAAAGCCGCTGAAATTCAGTGGCTTTTTATTTTTTAAAATTAATCTAAATTTACTTTGAATTTTTTTTCAATGTGCTCTTTGAATTTGTATATAAAATCTAATTGATATCCGTTTTTATTAGTCGCGTTATCTAAGAGGTGAATAAACGCTTTCTTATTGCACTTATTAATATTACTGTAGTAATCTCTTGATATTTTCCAATATCTTTGTGGAAATGCTAAATAAACAAGGATATATTTATAATCATCTAGGGTTAAAGGTAGAATTTTATTGTAAACTTCTAAAAAATTTATTGCTAGCTCTAAATCCCATTTTGTGTTGTCTCTTTTTAAGAGTCTTCGCATACTATATGAAATATCGTGGGCACAATAATCATTTCTACATTTATCAAAATCAATTACCCATATTTCATTATTATTATCAAAGATAAGATTTTTATTAACATAGTCAAGATGACACAAAGATTTTGTAAGGTTGTTTGTGTTCATGGTGCAGGCAATATCTATAGAGGACTTAGCTAGGTTAATACCTGAATCAAAATGTTTCAGATATAGTTTTGAAAAGGAATCATTATATTTATAGGCTAAATTAGAAGAATTAAGCAGACTTACATAGTGCTTATATATGGAAGCACCTAGGGAACTGTAATTTTCCTTTATGGAACTACCATATATAGGTTTAAAGTTTATACTTATTCTATGCATATTTGCAAGGTTGCTTCCACATGCTAGAATATGATCAATATTATCATAATCACATTTGATGCCATTAACCCAAGGAGTAAGGATAAATAACATATTACTATAGTTTACAAATCTGCTATTAGTGATTGTAGGAAGTATACGGGGTACATTAATGCCATTTCTGTATAGCCATTCTATAGCTGAGTATACAAATAATAAATCTTTTACTGAGTAATAAACCTTTTTTAAACAATAGCATTCGTCATAGTATTCCACTTTATATACAGCTCTTTGTTTATCAGTATCTTTAAATTTAATTTGTGTTATATCAGCATTAGCTAAGTTATATTCTGGGAGGATGTATTTCTTTACATTTTCTTCGGATAATAAAATTATGTTATTAAAGTTTTTAGCCGTGGAGGGCATGTCAACGCTCCTAAAAAATTATTACATTATTAGAGTATTAATAAATTATAAATATTATACATTTAATATAAAAAAAAGGGAAATTTATTTATTTTGTAGAATACTACTAAGACTATTAAAATAAATAAGGAGCGTTAATAATAGTAATTTTTATAGGTCCTATAATAAATACAATATAGATATTGCATAGAGAGTCTTAAATGCAGGAGGAAATTTATGAATATTCGTCAGAGAATAGAAACTAATGAAGATAGGAACATTGTACGTTATGGGGCATTATCTTTAAACTCAAAGGGCCGGAGTCTATTAGAAGATGAGGATGAGGTAAGAACCTGTTATATGGTGGATAGGGATAGGATAATACATAGCAAGTCATTTAGGAGACTGCAACATAAAACTCAGGTATTCATAAAAACCAGCAGTGACCACTATAGAACAAGACTAACTCATACTTTAGAAGTTGCACAAATAGCTAAAAGTATAGGCCGAGGTATAGGGCTAAATGAAGACTTAATAGAGGCTATTGCTATAGGACACGACATAGGACATGTAGCTTTTGCTCATAATGGTGAAGAGGTGCTTAATGATATTTTGCCAGGTGGTTTTAGGCACAACGAAAATAGCATAAGGGTGCTCACCAAAATTGAAAAATCAGGCGCGGGACTTAATTTAAGTGCGGAAGTACTAGATGGAATTCTACATCATAGCGGGTTTTCCCCTGAGTACGGGAAAGCATTTACTCTAGAAGGTCAAGTTGTCAGATATAGCGACAAGATCGCATATGTTAATCATGATATAGATGATTCTATAAGGGCAGGGTTATTAGTGGACTCAATGCTGCCGAGGAGAGCTATTAAAATTTTAGGTGCTAGTCATAGTGAACGCGTAAACACTTTGGTTGTGGACTGTATTTACAACACTCTAGACAACTTAAACAGAGGGTCTATAGGCGTTTCACTTAGTGAAGATATTGGAAGTGCATTAGGAGATTTACGAAACTTCATGTTTCAAAATATATATAAAGGTGAAATGTTAAAAGAAGAAAGAAAAAAGGCACAGTTCGTGTTAACGCAGGTTTATAACTATTATCATGACAATCCACAGACTATGCCTGGAGTTTATAAAGACATAGTCCAGGGTGAAGGGTTAGACAGAGGAGTAGCAGATTATATTTCAGGTATGAGTGATGATTATTGTTTAATGCTATTTAATAATTTATATGTTCCTAAAACAGGGATTTATTAAAATATTCTGATAATAATCTTAAAAAAGCCAATTAATTTAAAATATATAAATAAATATACAAAAATTGAAGGGAATTTCTGTTTAATAAAGAATATATTATATGTAAACTTATTTTTTATTAAAAAAAATGAATTTTAAAGAGGATTAAACAGTTTTTTGTCGAATAAAAATACATTGTGAATTTATATAAGTAAGGTGGTAATAATCTATTGATTGCTGAAGATGTCATCCAAAAAATAAAAGAACAAAATGATATTGTGGATGTTATATCTGAAAGAGTTAAACTTAAAAAAACAGGAAGAAACTATACTGGTATTTGTCCTTTTCATAATGAGAAGAGTCCTTCATTCACAGTATCTCCAGAAAAACAAATATATAAATGTTTTGGGTGTGGGGAAGCTGGAAATGTAATTAGTTACATTATGAAGGATAGGAACACAACTTTTCCTGAAGCTGCAAGGATACTCGCTGAAAGAGCTAACATTATTATAGATTCAGAAAGTGAACAAAATAATGTGCAAAAGGACACCTATAATAAAATGTACAATATTAATGTAGAAGCAGCTAGGTACTTTTATGGTAATTTAAGAAAGGATAAAAATGCTGGATTATATTTCACAAACAGAGGTATAACTGAGACTACTATGAAAAAGTTTGGTTTGGGGTTTTCCTTTGATAAATGGGATGGACTCTTATCATATTTAAAAAAGAAAGGTTACTCTGAATTAGATTTATTTAGTGTGGGACTAATTGTAAAAAGTCCTAAAGGCTCATATTATGATAGATTTAGAAATAGAATAATGTTTCCAGTGTTTGATTATAGGGGTAAAGTCATCGGATTTGGAGGAAGGGTTTTAGATGATTCCAAACCTAAATATTTAAATTCGCCGGAGACTCCACTATTTTATAAAGGACTACACCTTTATGGATTGAATTTTGTAATAAAAAACAACAAGTCTCGAACAGTGATAATTGTAGAGGGATATATGGATTGTATTTCACTTCATCAGCATGGATTTTCAAACGTTGTTGCATCACTTGGTACCGCACTTACCATTAATCAAGCAAAACTTTTAAAAAAATATGTAGACAAAGTTATAATCTCATTTGATGCTGATGTTGCAGGTAAGGCGGCAACACTAAGAGGACTTGAGTTATTAAGAATTGAAGGTTTTGATTTAAGAGTGATTATAGTGCCAAAAGGTAAGGACCCTGACGAATATATAAAAAATAATGGGAAAGAGGCTTTTCAAAAATTAGTTGATGAAGCGCTTCCGTTAATAGATTATAGAATTAAAAGAGCCGGTGATGGAATAAATTTTTCGAATAGTGAGATGATAATACAGTATGCGAAAAAGATCACTGAAATTATTATAGATTTAGATCCTGTTGAAAAAGATGTATATATAAAAAAGATTTCTGAGCAAACAGGTATCAAAGAACAAGCAATATACGACTTATTAAGGGAAGAAATCAATAAAAATACAGATAAAGTCAAAAAAGTGTATATACAACAGGATTTTGGACAAAAATTATACTTAGAAAGAGCTTATATTAAGGCCGAAAGAAATTTATTAAAATATATGTTTATAAACGAAGAAAATTGTGATTATGTTACAAAAAATATGTCAATTGAACAATTAGTACTTCAAAGCCATAAAATCATATATGCACTAATTGTTGATTATAAAAGCTTATCAAGAGATGAGAAAATTAAAAATATAGAATTTAAGTGTAATGATATAGAGGGTACAAAGGAATGGATTAACACTATTGAAATAGAATTTGACGGAGAAGAAGAGGAGTATAAAAAATTTATAAATGACTGTATAAAGGAATTAAAAAAATTCAAGTTAGAGGAGTCGAAAAAAGAAATTATGAATAAAATCAAACAGTACGAATCAAACGGTTTGCTAGAAGAATCTATAAAGCTTGCACAAAAACTTTTAGAACTTCAAAAAGATATAAAAAAATTACAGTAATTAGAAAGGAGGTAATATGATGAAGGATAAAAGTTCAAAAATGTCAATAGTCAAAAAACTTATTGAAAAAGGTAAGAAGAAGGGATCCTTAACTTATAAAGAAGTGATGGATGAACTTTATGAAATAGATTTAAGCCCAGAACAAATAGAAAAGGTTTATGAAGTTTTGGAATCAATGGAAATAGATGTTGTTGGTGATATGCATAATGTTCCAACAGCTGTTGGAGAAAAGTCCCAGACTGAACCAGAAACTGAAGAACTAGATGTTAGTATACCAGAGGGGATTTCTATAGATGACCCTGTTAGGATGTATTTAAAAGAAATTGGTAAAGTTCCACTTTTAACATCCGCTGAGGAAGTTGATCTTGCCAAAAGAAACGAAGAGGGAGACCTTGCTGCGAAGAAGAAGCTTGCAGAGGCTAATTTAAGACTTGTTGTAAGTATTGCTAAGAGATACGTTGGGAGAGGGATGCTATTCCTAGATCTTATTCAAGAAGGTAATTTAGGACTAATAAAAGCTGTAGAAAAATTTGACTACAGAAAAGGATATAAATTCAGTACTTATGCTACTTGGTGGATTAGGCAAGCTATAACAAGGGCCATAGCTGACCAAGCAAGAACTATAAGGATACCTGTTCATATGGTTGAAACTATAAATAAACTTATTAGAGTTTCAAGACAATTACTTCAGGAACTTGGACGGGAACCTCAGCCAGAGGAAGTTGCTGAAATTATGGAAATGCCTGTAGGAAAAGTTCGAGAAATTATGAAAATAGCACAAGAACCAGTATCTCTTGAAACTCCTATTGGTGAAGAAGAAGATAGTCATTTAGGTGATTTTATTCCTGATGATGATGCTCTTGCTCCAGCGGAAGCTGCTGCATTTACCATGCTCAAAGAGCAATTAATTAATGTTCTAGATACACTTACCCCTAGAGAAGAAAAAGTCTTAAGATTAAGATTTGGACTAGATGATGGACGCGCGAGGACTCTTGAGGAAGTTGGGAAAGAATTTAATGTAACTAGAGAAAGAATTAGACAAATTGAAGCTAAAGCTCTACGTAAATTAAGACATCCAAGTAGAAGTAAAAAATTAAAAGATTATTTAGATTAAACACCTTTTATAGGTGTTTTTTTTATCTTGGAGCAAAAAAATGGAAAATCGTTTACAAATAAGATTCCAATATGCTATAATATACGATGAGAAGGTGATTAAATGGATAGTTATATATCAAAACATGGACGTGGACTCGGGTTTATCCTTTTGATGACGGCATTATATAATATATTAATACTTATATTGCTTCAAATTAATAACTCATACATTGTAGCTAGTCTACTCGAAATAATACTATGGGCATGCAATATATATGGGGTATATTACATGTTGCTTTATTCAACAATTAAATGCACTATTGATGACCAAAATCTTACGATTTATGCAGTTAGAATATTTAAGAAAATAACCGTGCCATTAAACGAAATTGAAGGCTATGCTACGTCAACGGGTGAAATTAAAGGGGTTAAGCTTTATGGTATTGCCTCAAATAGTTTTGCAATGGGTAGATTTGTAATTGATAAAATAGGTATTTCTCGAATGTTTGTTACAGATAATGAAAGAATATTCTATATAAAAACTAAACATATGAATTATGCAGTATCACCTATAGATTATAAAAAATTTGAGGCGGATTTAATAAATCATAATATACATGTAGTAGATTGGGAGAGTAAGGTTAATAACAGTTATAATCTACACAAAGACAAGCACTTTATTTTACCTTTAATAGGGGTAAGTATAATAATATTAATACTAACTCTAAATCCATTTATATTATATTTAAAAGATAGTATACCTAACGTTATGCCCTTAAGCTTTGATGCAAAATTTCACCCTGTAAAAATGGGCACGGGACAGCAATTTGCGTTTACTCAAATGATTTATGGGGTACTAAATATGGTCTTACTTTTCTGTATGTATTATGCAAGTTATTTTTGCGCGAAATATGATAGAAAATCAGCATATAAATATATTTATTTGTCATTAATCATGGCAATGATATTTTTAATTATGCAGTTTAAAATATTAATTAATTTTAGTTAGGATGAAAATTATGGAACTTAGCACAAGATTAAAAACAATTGTAAATATGATGGGAAAGTGTGATAGCATCATAGATGTAGGAACGGATCATGGGTATGTACCTATCTATTTAGTCCGAAATGGTTTGATAAATAGTGCCATTGCATCTGATATAAACAGTGGACCAGTTGAGAAGGCAAAAAAGAATGTTCACGAAAGCATGCTAAGCCCTAAGATTACATGTAGACGAGGAAGTGGATTATCTACGGTTAAAGTGGGCGAAGTACAGGTAGCTATAATCGCAGGAATGGGTGGAAATTTAATAAGAGATATATTAGAGGCCGACCTACTTGTTGTTAAAAAAATGGAATATGTGATACTTCAACCAGTTCAAAATGCTGAAGTTTTGAGAGAGTATTTGTATAACACTGGATATGACATCCTTTGCGAAGATATTTGTTTTGATGATGGAAAGTTTTATGAGATTATTAAAGCTAAATATAATACTGTGCCATTGGTATTAGATAGAATATATTATGAGATAAGTAAAACATTATTGGATGAAAAGCACCCAGTAATGCAACAATTCATAGGATTTAAATTAAAAAAATATTTGAAAGTATATAATACACTAAACGAGAATACAATTGCAGTAAAAAATAGAAAAGAACAACTTTATCCTGTTATAAAGAAACTTAAGGAGTTTTTAAAATGATTTTAAAAATAGAAACTATTCACAATATTATGGAAGAATATGCTCCAGAAGTGCTAAAAGAAGATTATGATAATGTTGGACTAATGGTTGGAGATAAGGATGCAGAGATTACAAAGATTTTAATTGCATTAGATTGTACAATAGACGTAATTCGTGAGGCAGTAGACAGTGGATGTAATTTGATATTAACTCATCACCCTCTTCTTTTTATAAAACCTAGGTCAATAACCAGTGATACATTAACGGGTAAAAAAATTATTGATCTTATTAAAAATAATATTGCTGTATATTCAAGTCACACAAATTTAGATTCAGTTAAAGGTGGCCTTAATGATATAGCCACAGAAATTTTAGGGTTCACGAAGGGTAAGGTAATGGAGTCCTCCACAGTTTCAGGTTATGATAATGGACATAATGGTATCGGACGTCTAGTAACTCTAGATAGTCCCATTTTATTAATAGATTTGTGTGAAAAAGTTAAAAAACTCTTTAATGCGAAGCAAATTAGATATGTTGGAGAGGATAACAGGGAAGTTAAAACTATTGCCATTATAAATGGTAGTGGGGAAGATTTTTTCGAGATGGCTAGAAATCTTAAGGTAGATTGTATAATTACAGGAGACACAAAATATCACGGAGCTTGTGATCTTAAAGAACAAGGCACGGCACTAATTGATGCTGGGCATTTTATAACAGAATGGATTCCTTTTCAAATTTTCGGAAAGATTTTTCAGGAAAAGTTACAAGATAGAGGATATCACAATGATGTGCTAATTTCAAAGAGTACTATGGACACTTATAAGTTCAAATAACTAATGGATTAAAATACTATTTGATTTTTAATCTATAGTATGATATTATTACACTTGTGAGTAAGCCAGACAATCGCTGCTGAATGCTGTTATGCAGTAAGTCAGGAGAGGAAAGTCCGAGCTCCGTAGGGCAGGGTGCTGGGTAACCCCCAGTGGAGGCAACTTTAAGGAAAGTGCAACAGAGATATACCGCTAAAGGTATTATAATAGTTTAGCTTGCTAAATTATTATAATATACTAGCAAGGATGGAAAGGCGAGGTAAGAGCTCACCAGCGCAATGGCGACTTTGCGGCTATGTAAACCCCACTTGGAGCAAGATCGAATAGGAGAACATTATGAGGCGGCCCGTCTCGTTCTCGGGTGTATCGCTGGAGCCTATTGGTAACAATAGGCCTAGATAGATGATTGTCTAATACAGAACTCGGCTTATAGGCTTAGTCGCACTATGAAAAACACTATGTTAACGCATAGTGTTTTTTGATTTGCCACCGATTTGCCACACAAAAATACTATTTAAGTTTTTAGTTGTACTTTTTTATCTTCAGGGTTTTACTTTTTTATGTAAATTTAAAGGTGAATAGTGAGTG
>JANZQE010000114.1:0-3826 GCA_038040705.1 Clostridium sp.
CTACATGTGGTGATGAAGAGCTCGTTCTAAATTAGACTAAGTGTTTTTTCTTATATTATGCTATAACGAAAAGTAAATGTTGCTAGAAACGCGTTCGCGTCGCCGAGTAATTCTAAAATTTCTTTTATTTTCAGTTGCTAAAAAATACAAACTCGCTACGCTCAAACATGTATTTTTCTTCACGCACCTGAAAATAAAATAAATTAAGAATTTCTATGGCTTGCTCAAACGCATTCTGCGCAATAGATACTTTTGTTAGCATAATCCAAGAAAAAATATAATTATAATAAATCCGATATAATTTACCACTTAGTGTAAGGGTAGTAGGTCTTTTGTTAGCATAAGCTAAGAAAAACTATCGTGATAGCTCATTCCAGTTTTCTATAATCTCGTATAATTCCATAAGGGTGTTAGTTCTATCTTGGCTGGCTATTGAGCCTCGAAGGCCGGCTATATTTAAACTTATATTATATATTTCATCTCGCTGAACGCTAAATTGAATGCGGGGTATGATTTTGTTCCAGGCTGTACTAATACTTGTGACATCGTCCTTAAGCATAGCCCATTTTTCAGCTTTTGCATGTTGTATAGAAATTTGAGTAAAAGCAATTACATCTTCTGAAGAGTTACGAGGCTTTTTTAAATAACTGCCGCTTAGCATTATTAATACAAAGACAGTTAAAGTAATTATTGGTATAGAATAAGATATAAATTTTTTCATAAATTTAAATTACTCCTTTGTATTTTATTTATTTTTATCCTCTAACCCGTCTTCATAAAGATCTATAAATAAGCCACTTGTTGCATTATAAGTAGCTAGAAACACTTCAGCCGCATCATTAATATTTTGTTTTTTTAATTTTATCATTAGCCATTTTTCATTTCTATTGATACTAACTAAGTTATCTTTTAGAATAGAGCCGTCATAAATCACTTCAATATCAATATTATCAGTAGGAGTTTCAAGTTTTAAGTCCTTTGGAGTAACAGAATCGTATTCTGTCTTTTTTAAAATGGACAATTGACCGTCTTTTTCGAGTACCGCATATGCGATTTCGTCTAAGTCAAAAACACCTTTATCTCTTAACTGGGATAGAAGGTCACCAATAGTGTAACGAAATTTTTTCATGGATTTTTCTAGTATTTTTCCGTTTGAAATGATAATTGTGGGTTCACCATCTAGAAATTTTTCGGCAGTTTTTGATTTAAGTGTTATTAATTGTAAAATAAAACATAAGACAGTCCAGGTAAGTAATCCTACCCAATGAGACCATGCGCTACTAGTTAAATCAGTAGTTAGAGTTGAGGCTGTGGACCCTATAGTTATACCAACTACATAATCAAAAAAAGTTAACTGACTAACCTGTTGCTTTCCAAGAATACGAGTAAATATAAGTAAAGTAAAAAAACCTATTATTCCTCTTACTAGGACTATTAAACCCTCATTCATGATACCACCTCCCTTAAATGATAGTATTTCCAAAAATATTATTTGTATTAATTTTATTTATTTTGGTTGAAGGTACCTGATTAAATCAGCTCAGAAAATTGCCAATTGCCACGTGGGTGGCAGCAAAAAAAGGATGATAAGTATGGATTTAACAAAAATAGTTTCAAATGTCCAGAAGATTTCAGAGGCAATAGCAAGCGTTATAAGTGTAGATGTAACGGTTGTAGATAGTAATTATATTAGAATAGCAGGTACTGGAAGATATAGAAAATGCATTTCAGAAAAAGTAAATGCAAAATCTGCTTTTGGATTTGCTCTAACACAGGGAAAAAGTCTTATTATAAAAAATCCCAGAAAACATTCTATCTGCTCGAACTGTGAAAATATTAAAAACTGCAAGGAACTTGCAGAGGTTTGTTGCCCGATTAATGTAGGGAATGAGACTGTTGGGGTTATTGGACTTATTGCATTTTCAGAAGAACAGCGAAATGCTATTATAAACAATGAGGCAAATCTAATGAATTTTTTAAATAGAATGGCGGATTTAATATCAGCAAAACTAGCAGAAGAAGAAAATACAGAGCAAATAAAGCTTTTGGCAAGAGAACTTGAGATAGTTATTGATTCCGTAGATAAAGGAATTATAGCTGCAGATTACAAGGGGAATATCCTTCATTATAATACTAAAGCATTAGAGATATTTAATATTAAGGGAAACGAAATTTTGAATATGAACATAAAAAATCTTATTGGTAGCTTAAATTTTGAAACACTTATTGAAAAACATAAGAATCTAAAAAATAGAGAATTTACTTATAGGGGAAATAACCATAGTTTTAGAGGGGTTTTTGATGCAAAGCCAATTAGTATTTTAGGTAAAAGCTTTGGTATAGTATGTACATTTAGTGATATCTCTGATTTATTAAAAACAATAAATAAAATTACTACAGGGACTATAATTACTTCGTTTGATAGTATTATAGGTAATAGCTATTGCTTAGAACAGGTTAAAAATCAAGCAGAAAAAGCTTCTAAATCTACATCAACTGTACTTATTCAGGGAGAAAGTGGAACTGGGAAAGAACTATTTGCAAGGGCTGTGCACTTTCATAGTAATAGAGCTAAGGAGCCGTTTATATCAATTAATTGTGCAGCAATCCCAGAACATTTGCTAGAAAGTGAGTTTTTTGGATATGAAGATGGTGCATTTACAGGAGCAAGAAGAGGTGGCACTTTAGGGAAATTTGAACTGGCAAATAAGGGCACAATATTTTTAGATGAAATTGGGGACATGCCCATTCATCTTCAGGCTAAACTATTAAGGGTACTTCAGGAGCATGTTATTGAGAAGATTGGTGGAAAAGAATCCATACCTATCAATGTAAGGATAATTGCGGCTACCAATAAAGATTTAGAAAAAAAAGTTTTAGAGGGAGAGTTTAGGCAAGATTTATTTTATAGATTAAATGTAATTCCTCTCAATATACCGCCCTTAAGAGATAGAAAAGAGGATACAGTAATTCTTGTAGATTATCTTTTGGACAAATGTAATTCTAAGCTAGGAAAGCATATAAACAAAATAGATGATATTTGTTTAGAGATCTTTATGAATTATGGATGGCCAGGAAATGTGCGAGAGCTTGAAAATACAATAGAATATGCTGTAAATATGTGTTCGAATTCTGTTATAAAATCTATAGATTTACCCAAAAGGATGAGTGCTTCGCAAATTGAACCGGAGTATAATGAGAGTGTATTGATTATGCCCATAAAAGAATTGGAAAAAATGGAAATTAAGAAGGCTTTGGATTATTTTTTAGATAGTAAGCAGTCAATTACCAAGGCGGCTAGCGCTCTAAAAATAAGTAGAGCGACCTTGTACAGAAAATTAAAAGAATATGGAATAGAACAGTATCATAATGAGAATTAATTCTCATTATGATACTGTTCTTCTTTGTTTTTTCTCATATTAAGAAAAAGTATGATAAAAGGGGATATTTTTAAAGGGTTTCATTGGCATGAATGTTGCTCTAATATATTAGATAATAGTAGAGGGGTGATTTTATGAAATTAAGAAACCTTATAGTTCAAACACTTGTGGAAGAGGTCGTTCCTGCTATGGGATGTACTGAGCCAGTAGCTGTTGCGCTTGCCTGTGCTAAGGCTAAAGAACTAATAAGATTTAACTATATAGAGAGTGCTGAAATTTTTGTTAGTCCAAACATATATAAAAATGGCCTATCAGTTGGCATACCAAATACAAATGAAATTGGACTCTATATTGCAGCTGCACTAGGTTTTGTGGGCGGAAAAAGTGAAAAAGATTTAAGAGTACTTGAAGGAATTAGTGAAACACAAGTGAGACTTGCAAAGGAG
>JANZQE010000115.1:0-8027 GCA_038040705.1 Clostridium sp.
AATTTTAGGTGGAGATATTCAGTGCGAGGATATGAATATAAACTCACTTCAAGGTGACAAAGCTATTGTAGATATAATTATGAAAATGGGAGGTAATATATCTATTGAAGAGGGTAGAATAAAAGCAAAAAAATCTAAGACGCATGGAGTTATTATTGATGCATCAGAATGTCCTGATTTGGTTCCCATTTTAGCAGTGCTTGCATCATTAAGCCATGGAACTACGGAGATTATAAATGCGGGTAGACTTCGCATTAAAGAATGTGATAGATTAAAGGCAATGGCTACAGAACTCACAAAACTTGGTGGGGATGTGGTGGAAACAGAAGACGGACTTATTATTCATGGAAAAGAAAGTTTAGAGGGTGGCACCGTGGACAGCTATAATGATCACCGTATTGCCATGGCGCTATCCATTGCTTCTATAAGAAGTAATGGACCTGTAATAATTAATGATAGTGCTTGTATAAAAAAATCTTATCCAGAATTTTATAAGGATTTCGTAATGCTAGGAGGTAAAATAAATGAGTGGAGTTTGGGGCAATAAAGTTAAGTATTCTATTTTTGGTGAATCACATGGAAAAGGCGTTGGAATTAACATAGATGGATTACCTTCTGGGGTAAAGCTTGATTTAGAGGCTATTACATATGAAATGAGGAGAAGAGCACCAGGGCGTGATGATATATCTACAGCCAGGAGTGAAAAGGATGAGTTTCAAATTATAAGTGGGTATTTTAATGATAGAACAACAGGAACACCACTCTGCGCAATTATATGGAATACAGATATGCATTCAAAAGATTATTCAGAACTTAAAACTGTCATAAGGCCAGGTCATGCAGATTATACCGGTAGTGTAAAATACTCTGGTTTTAATGATTATAGAGGGGGAGGACATTTTTCAGGAAGAATAACTGCACCACTAGTTTTTGCTGGAGCTATTGCAAAACAGATTTTAAATGAAAAGGGAATAGAAATTGGAGGACATATATATAATATTGCTGGTATATATGATTCTCCCTTTGATAATGTAAATATAAATTCAGAATTGCTGAAGAACACAAAGCAACTTAAATTTCCAGTCCTAGACCAGAATAAAGGGTTGGAGATGATAAGTGCCATTCATAGAGCAAAAGAGAATCAGGATTCTGTTGGTGGCGTGGTAGAATGTGCTATATTAAATTTACCAGAGGGGCTAGGATCTCCTTTCTTTGATTCCGTAGAAAGCTTACTTGCTCATCTTTTATTTTCTATACCTGGAGTAAAGGGTGTAGAATTTGGAACGGGCTTCGATATTGCGAATTTGAGTGGTTCAGAGGCCAATGACGAGTTTTATATGGATGGTAATAAGGTTAAAACATTTACCAATAACAATGGGGGGATTTTAGGAGGTATTACAAATGGAATGCCAATGGTCTTCAAAGCTGCATTTAAGCCAACTGCATCTATTGGTAAGATTCAAAAAACCGTTAATATAAGTAAAATGGAAGATACGGAGATAAGCGTTAAAGGTCGACATGACCCTTGTATTGTGCAAAGAGCGCTACCCGTAGTAGAAGCTGTGGCAGCTATGGTTATTCTAGATTTGTTGTAGATTTTTGTTATTTAGTCTTGAATGGGGGATAATATGAAAGATATAAAAGAATTAAGAAGTGAAATTGATAATATAGACAGTAAGCTTGTAGAATTATTTGAGCAACGGATGGAAACCGCAATTAAAATTGCACAATATAAGAAAGAAAACAATGTAGATGTATTAAATTCAAATAGAGAGCAAGAGGTTATATCAAGGGGTGAGAGTAGGCTTTGCAATAAAAATTTAAAGGGATCACTAAAGAAGTTTTTAAATTGTGTTATGGAAATAAGTAAAGAGGTGCAGAACGTAGTATTGTACCCTCAAGTTATAAAAGAAAATTGTAATAATGATTTAATTGTAGGTTTCCAAGGTCTGGCTGGTTCTTTCAGTGAACAAGCGCTTCTAGATTACTTTGGTGAGGATACAAAGACAAAAGCCGTAGATGAATTTGAAGACATATTTACGCAGCTTGAAAATGATTCCATAAAATATGGGATTCTTCCTATTGAAAATTCTTCAACGGGGGGGATTACTGATGTATATGATTTATTAAATAAATACGATTTTAAAATAGTAGGAGAGGTTTGCTTAAAGGTGAATCATAATTTGATGGCAATTAAAGGAGCAAGCATAGAGAACATTACGGAAGTATATTCCCATTCGCAAGCTCTAAGTCAATGCAGTGAATTTTTAAAGACAAAAAAATCGTGGACGCAGATTCCATTTTGTAATACTGCAAAAAGTGCTGAGTTTGTATGTAATGCTAAGGAGGAATTTAAGGCGGCAATTGGAAGTAGAAGGGCTGCGGCGCTTTATGATTTAGAAATTCTGGCTCCTAATATAAATTCTAATAGTAAAAACATCACACGATTTATTATTATTTCAAAGAATATGGAGGTAAATAGTGAATGCAATAAAACCAGTGTGATTTTTGTTACACCCCATAGATCGGGATCACTATATAATATTTTACGTCATTTTTCAGAAAACAATTTAAACCTACTTAAAATAGAATCAAGACCTATATGGGATAAACCGTGGGAATATTTTTTCTATATAGATTTTGAGGGAAATTTGGATGAGGAAACTGTAAAAGAGGCTATGCATGAAATTAAGAAAGCTTGTAGTTATTTTAAAATTCTTGGAAATTATAAGAGATTTATTTAGTGGAGGAGGTGAAAATCATGGAATTATATGGACTTTTGGGTGAAAGCTTAAAACATAGCATTTCTCCGCTCATACATTCCACAATTTTCAAAGAATTAAATATACAGGGAACTTATGAATTGTTTGAGATTGAAAAAGAAGAAGTGGGAAATACCATTAATAAATTTAAAGATATAGGGGTAGTTGGTATAAATGTTACAATTCCATATAAGGCAGCAGTTATGAAATTTTTAGATGAAACCACGAACGCTGCAAAGAAAATCGGTGCCGTTAATACAATTTGTTTTAAGAATAAGAAAACAATAGGGTATAACACAGATTATGCTGGATTTGGAATGATGCTTAAAAAAAATGATATAGATATTAAGATGAAAAAAGCAGTCGTTTTAGGTAGTGGTGGAGCTGCCAAGGCAGTGATACAGTATCTTATAGATAGTGAAATTGGTGAAATAACAGTTGTGAGTAGAGGGGCTAATAAAATAAAAAATATACATAACAAGAAGGAATATAACATTATATCCTACGAGGAGGTTTCACGCATGCCTGATAAGGATCTTATTATAAACTGTACACCTTGTGGGATGTTTCCAAATGTAGACAGCTGTCCAATTGAAAAATGTAGTATAGATAAATTTTCTACAGCCATTGATTTGATATATAATCCGAAAGAAACCTTGTTTTTAAAGTATGCGAAGCAACTGGATATGAAAGCTGTTAATGGTTTATATATGCTTATAGGTCAAGCCGTTTGCGCTGAGGAACTATGGCATGATATAAAAATAAATAATAAAATCATAAATAGTGTTTATGAGAAATTGAGGTAAAATTATATGAAAGGCAAGAACATTGTACTTATCGGTATAACTGGCTGTGGAAAAACGACAATAGGAAATATTTTGGCTGAAATACTTCAATTACCATTTTATGATGTGGATATGTATATAGAAAAAGAACAAGAAAAAAGTATAACAGATATATTTATACAGGGAGAAGAATATTTTAGAAAAATAGAGAGCCTGGCTTTAGATAAAATTGTAAATAGAAGTGGTCGTAAGGTGATATCTACTGGGGGCGGAGTAGTTAAAAACCATAAAAATATGGAGCTTTTAAAGGGCAATTCCATTGTAGTATTTTTAAATAGAAACATACAGGGGATTGTAGGAGATATTGATGTGACTAGTCGCCCACTTTTATCTAAAGATGCGTCTAAAATATATGAATTATATGAGCAGAGGCTTCCACTTTATAAAAAATACTGTAATTATGAAATAAAAAACAAGGGAAGTATAAAAGAAACCATAGATGAAATATTATATATTTTGAGGTGAAGTTATGAAAATATTAATTATAAATGGACCGAATATTAATTTTTTAGGAATTCGAGAAGTGAGCTTGTATGGTAGCACTAATTACAAGCAAATGTGTGATAACTTATATGAGGTATCAAAAGAGCTATCTATAGATCTAAATATAGTACAGAGTAATATAGAAGGGGAACTTATTAATTTTATTCAAGATGCCTATTCTAAATACGATGGAATCATTATAAACCCAGGTGCTTATACACATTATAGCATTGCAATTTATGATGCACTAAAGGCTGTGGCAATCCCGACTGTTGAGGTACATATAAGTAACATACATTCAAGGGAAGAGTTCAGAAAAATCTCAGTTACAGCCCCGGCTTGCATAGGTCAACTTTGTGGTTTTGGTGTTTATGGATATACAATGGCATTAAATGCTTTTGTGAACAGTATATTAAAGACTCGGTAAGTAAAATAATGAGCCTCAACAATTGTTGAGGCTCATTATTTTTACATGCATTATATTTAAAATTTAATCAATCCTGTTGAATTTAAAAAAACAAGAATAAGAAGAATAGGCGATATAAATTTAATAAATACATATATAACATTTAGCACAGCATCATTATTTAAAGTACCTTGATTTGATAGTTCTAATTTGAAATCTTCCTTTTTAACAAAGTATCCAACATAAATTGCTATGAAAAGCCCTCCTAATGGAAGTAATATATTCGAAGATAAGTAATCAAAGGAATCGAAAAATCCTCTTTGGCCTAATATGTGAATATCACCAAGCACACTTGTGGGGTGAGCAGATAATGTAGCTAGAATTCCAACAAGCATCATTGTGCCTGTTATTAGTAATACAGCTTTCGTTCTACCTACACCCTTTTCTTCCGTAAAATACGCAACTGGCACTTGAACCATAGATATCATTGCTGTTGTAGCTGCAATGGCGGCTAAAAGGAAGAATGCAACTAATAGTATGCTACCGAAGGGTATTTTTGAGAATACAAGTGGTATGGTCATAAATAAAAGCCCTGGACCTTCACTAGGGTTCATGCCAAAAGAGAATACAACTGGGAATATTGCAATACCTGCAAGTATTGAAATTAGTGAGTCGGATAGTGCAACCTTTACTGAAGTTGCTAACATATCATTGTCTTGGGTGAAATAACTACTATAGGTAATCATTGTTCCCATTCCCAGGGACAATTTAAAAAATGCCAGACCAAGAGCCGTGAATACACCAGCTCTACTTAATTCTGAAAAATCAACATGAAATAAAAATTTCAATCCCTCTGATGCACCAGGAAGTGTTAATGCCCTAATAGCACATATAATAATTAGAAGGAATAGTACAGGCATAAGTGTTTTTGTTATTCTTTCAATTCCATTTTTAACACCTGCAATTAAAACTAGCGAAACAACGCTTAGAACTACAAATTGCCATACTATTGGAGCCAGTGGTCCAGTTAAGGTTGACATAAATTTTGATGAGGCTGTAGCTGAGGTAACCCCTACAAAATCGCCCTTTACAGCTTTGAAAACATAGGAATAAACCCAACCCGCAACACAACTATAAAAGAATGCAATTAAGAATGCTGAAACTACTCCCATAAATCCGATATTTTTAAATTTTTTAGGTGCATTTAACATTTTAAAAGCACCTACCGCATTTTTTCTTGACTTTCTACCAATGTAAAATTCACAAGTCATAATAGGAATACCAACTAAAACAACACATAATAGGTATGTTAAGAGAAAAGCTCCCCCGCCATTACTCCCTATTAAGTAAGGGAATTTCCAAATATTACCGAGGCCTACTGCTGAACCTAATGTTGCAAAAAAAACTGCAAACCCTGTTGAAAACGTCTCTCTTTTTTTATCCTTCTCCATTACAATAACCCCCTTTTAAACGTGTAAAAGTGCATAAAAAAACAGACACCAATTTTCACTAAGAGGCGAAAATTGTGTCCGCATTGCTATTCAAATTTATAATTTAAATTTGTTTTACATACTATTCTCGTTTATAGTTTTAATATATTTTTTAAACTATAACATGTATGTATTATTAAATCAAGGAGGAAAATTTATTACATATTATTTTTTAAATACTTTATTATATAACTTAGTGTGTAAAAATCACAATTTAGTTCAGCTTCGATCATATTTAATCCCTTAATTAATGTTTCTTCATCAAAATTTTCTAAGAGTATCATTAAATTTATTACGTTAATGGTACCATCTTTTGTATCAAGAACTCTCGCAGCTTTTACAAATTTATTTTTCATTACACTTACAACTGCTATTCGAAGTTCTTCACTAATTTCTAGTGATGGCATTTCACTTAAAATTTTAACCCCTGGGTTTTTAATATCAAAATTCTTAGCTTTTGTAACGTCTGTATTAAAAAATATAGTATTTTTAAATTCTACATCCTCAAAATTTACACCATCTAAATTTACAGAATCGAATATAGCATTTTCAAATATTGCACCTTCAAAATCACTATCTTTTAGATTCGTTCCAATGAATTCAGCCCATTTAAAAGTACACTCTAAAAAAACACATGATTTAAAGTGTGCTCCACGGAAACTTACAAAATTAAAATTTGAGTCTGAAAAATCACTGTTATAGCAATTACTTCTCTCAAGATTTTTATACATAAAATTCTTACCTGTTTTCTCTATATTGTTATAAACAAAATTATTCTTAACACTGCGATTCTTAGCCATTTTTACCTCCATGACAAATATATATATTTGCCTTCTTTATGTTCATATTCATTTTAAATACTATACACAATTTCGATAAAAGTCAATGCTTTATTAAATGAAAACTCATTATTTATCAAGAGATAATATGAATATTATAGATTATACTTTTCTAATATGCTTTCAATAAACAGTCCATTCTCATAGAATAATTCACCGTCAGCAAAAATCTTTCCGCCATTTCTCATATCGCAAAGCATATCCCAGTGAATAGTCGACCTATTTAATCCACCGGCTGCAGGCATTGAATCTCCAATAGCCATATGCACCGTTCCACCAATTTTTTCATCGAAAAGCATATTTTTTGTAAAATTTTTAATGCCATAGTTTGTTCCTATAGCTACTTCCCCAAATCTGCAGGCGCCTTCATCAGTTTCAAGAAGAGCTTTAAGCAGTTCTTCTCCTTTTGTGGCTGTTGCTTTAACCACCTTCCCACTTTCAATTTCTAAAACTATTCCTTCTATTTCTTTTCCCATATATATTCCCGGAAAACTAAAGGTAATTATTCCATTCACTCCATCTTCAACAGGGGAGGTAAATATTTCTCCATCTGGGAAGTTTACTTTCCCATCACAGTTTATCCACTTTCTTCCTGATACATTTACATTAATATCTGTCCCAGCAGAAAGAAACTTTAGGCCTTTTTTAGTATCAAGATATTTAATCCATCTCTCTTGATTAGCACTTATCTTTTTCCATTCTGATGCTGGGTCTTCAGCATCAAGAAGTCCCGCGCCGTAAACAAACTCCTGGTAATCGCTTAAGCTCATTGAAGCTTCTTGAGCATCGGAATAGGTAGGAAATTGTGTACCACACCATCTTAGGGAACCATTACCCATTTTTTCAGAGTATATTTTTCTCCAACTTGCTGCACCCATCGAGGAAAGTTTAAGTTTATCTGCATCAATTCTTGAATTTGTTTTTGTATTTCTATTTCCCCAGGCAGAGAGCCATACATCTGCCTTATCAAGCATAGTTTTGAATAGTACATTTTCAGAAAGAAGTTGCTCTTCACTGCTATATTTAAGCTTTATTTCTGATACTTCCTGTGAAGAAAGCGCAGTTTCCACATGAGCACCTGCCTTCACAGCTTCCTTTACTACCTCAATCATCCAAGGCGTTGCAACCTCATCGCAGGATACAAATACAAAATCACCAGGTTTAACCTTAGTGGAATAATTCACAAGAAGCTTTGCAAGTTT
>JANZQE010000116.1:0-3431 GCA_038040705.1 Clostridium sp.
CTCTACAGCTATTTCATTAACTCTAGGAAGCGGATGAAGAATTATCATATCACTCTTAGCTTTTTTCATTTTCTCTTTATCTAGTATATAAATATCTTTAAGTCTTATATAATCTTCCTCATTAAAGAATCTTTCCTTTTGAACTCTTGTCATATATAAGATATCTAAATCACCTATAACATCTTCTAATTTTTGCGTTTCCATGTACTCTATATTATTTTTTTCAAGTACCTCTGTTTTAATGTAACTTGGAACTTCTAGTTCCTTTGGTGAAATTAGTACAAACTTGATGTTTTCATATCTTGACATGGCTTTTATTAATGAATGAACTGTTCTTCCAAACATTAAATCCCCACAAATTCCTATGGTAAGGTTTGAAAGCGCTCCTTTTATTTTTCTTATGGTTAAAAGATCTGTTAGAGTTTGAGTCGGATGTTGATGTCCGCCATCACCGGCATTTATTACTGGCATTTTTGAGTGCATAGATGCAACCTTAGGAGCCCCTTCTTTAGGATGTCTCATCGCTGCTATATCTGCGTAGCATTCTACTGTTCTTATAGTATCTGCTACGCTTTCTCCTTTTGATGCTGAACTAGAGTTCGCCTCAGAAAAACCTAATACCGAACCTCCAAGTCTTAACATTGCAGCTTCAAAGCTTAATCTTGTTCTTGTACTTGGTTCATAAAATAATGTTGCTAAAATTTTCCCATCGCATTTATGAGCATAGTTTGCAGGTTCTTTGATTATTTCATCTGCATAATCAAAAATCTCCTCTAGCTCTAGTAGTGTAAAATCCATTGGTTCAATTAAGTGTCTTCCTTTTAACATATTAAATCCTCTCCTTTTCAGCCTCTCTGGACTACATTTAAAGGTACTGTAATATTTTTAAAACTCAACTTCTAAATAAATAAAAAACGCCATCTCTATTATGAGAAGGCGTAGCAATACTAGTTTGAATCTTGCTTCCTTCTCAGTCTCTCGGACCAAATTAAAGGTGAGTATTTATTTATTCTTTTAATTATAATACTATATATTTAAATACCTGTCAACTTAATTAGCAAAGCAATTCTATTCTAGTATGAATATATATTACCCACATATATACTTAATTATAATAGGAAAAAGTGCAATTATAAAAACATATCTCACAAGCTGAAATATAGCAACCTTTGGTCCATCTCCACCCAAATCCTTCGCAATGATAGCCATATCTGATACTCCCCCAGGTGCACTTGCGAGTAGTGAAGTGACTAATTCAAGTCCACTCACTTTAGTTATTAAAATGCCGATACAAATGTTCACTGCAACAATGCCTATCAAAAGTATAATAGCTGGAAGTAGTACACTTTTAAGTGCTATTAAATCTGAATACATCATTCTTTCCCCTATAAGCACTCCCGCAAATACTTGAGTTGCACGTCGCATGTTTATTGGCATGTACCCTTTATCAAAAAATACATTCAATGCCCCAACTGATAACATAGAGAAAGTCATTGCTCCTGCTGGTATTTTCACAATATATCCTATAAACCCTGCTACTAAAGCAACACACATTGTCATCATTAATTTTTTTCCTCTTTCATCCTTGCAAATATCATTTTCTTTAGACTCACTAATAAAATCAGTTTCATCATGTTTTTTAGGCGCATCATATCTTTTAGATATGAATTTAATCATTGTCGGGAATATAAGCATTACACTAAATAATCTAACTAACTGCAATATTGCTACTTTAGAAGAATCTGCACCTAAATCTTGACTAATAAGTGTCATATCCATAAGTCCACCTGGAGCACTAGCAAAAAGACATGTTACCAAGCTAATTCCCGTTGCCTTATACATTATATACCCCATTAATAAATCCAAGGTTATCATAAGTGACAACATTAATATTGCAGGTTTCATCATTTTTTTGAGACCTATAACATCTTTTTTTTTAATTCCTGATCCAATAAACGCCCCAGCTGCAATCTGAGTAATTACCCTTGCGTCCTGAGGCAAGTATGCATTTCCTGTTATTATACTATACACTGCTACGAACAGCATAGATCCTATCATAGCGCCAGCAGGAACCTTTAATTTCAATGCAGTTAATCCACCACTAAAACCAATTACTAAAGTTATAATTAATTTTATCATATTTACCGACACCCTATGCCTTTCCTTTTTATTACATATAATATTGTTTTATATTTGATTTTATTGTATCATTTAATATGGACTATACCAAATACTATAATATTTATAAAACATATAGCTATTAGCCTATATGTTTGTATAAGTTAGGAGTAAAATATGGATTTTCGCCAGCTTCAATATATGTTAAAAGTGGCCGAAGAAAAAAGTTTCTCTAAGGCAGCTCAAAAATTATACATAGCGCAGCCTTCCTTAAGCCAATATATTCAAAAATTGGAGAATCACTTAGGAGTACAATTATTTGACAGGTCTACAAGCCCACTCAGACTTACATATGCAGGAGAACTATACGCTGAAACAGCCAAAAACATCTTGAATTTGAATGAACAGCTTACAATTCAAATGGAGGATATCTCAAATTTTAAAAAAGGTCGTCTCACCATAGGACTATCTGCTCTTAGAAGTACTTATTTAATGCCTAAAATTTTACCTCTGTTTCATGAAAAATTTCCTGGAATTGATGTAGTTTTAGTAGAAGGCAATTCCGTTAAACTAGAGTACTTAGCTATAAAAGGAATTACAGATATTACAATAATGACTTTGCCCATAAATAATAATATATTCTGCAATGAACCTATCCTAAAAGAAAAAATTATTTTGGCACTTCCTCCAAACCACCCAATGTGTAAAAGAGTAATAACGAAACATTATGCACAGCATACCTATCCTGAAATATCTCTTAATGAGCTGTGCGATGAACCCTTTATTTTGTTAAAGCAGCATCAGAAATTGCACCAAATTGCCGTATCTCTTTGCAAACAAGCAGGATTTAGCCCTAAAATTATACTTGAAAGCGAAAGTATTGAAGCTACTCATGCTTTGGTATCTTCCGGTATGGGTATTGCTTTTATTCCTGATAGCATAGCCATATTTCCACAAACCTCAACTGATCCTGTTTATTTTCTAATAAAAGATTTAGAAACTACTCGATCATTAGTAGTTTGTTATATAAAAAGAAAATATCTTTCTAGGGCCTCTAAAGAATTTATTAGTTTAATTACAGATTTCTAATTGACAATGCTAAAATCTAAATAAAAATTAAAAACCATGCTTTGAGTAAGCATGGTTTAAAAAGTGAAAGAAAGTCACAATTTATTGTATTTACTTAGTTAGTGAATCTATAAACTCCATGATATTTAATGTGTTTTCAGCACTAGTATTTGGAGCAACAATAGAAGTTACTTTATTAATATCACTTAATTTACTATCAATTTCAAATATTACATTACCATCTG
>JANZQE010000117.1:0-3436 GCA_038040705.1 Clostridium sp.
GTAAGTGTTGAGGTTCCTGCACCTAAAGCTGAACCGAAGATTTTAGAAATTGAGCCAACAAGGGATATGCCGGAGAAACCTGAGCCATCAAGGCCAGTAATCGCACCTACAACTGTAATTGTGCTAGCGGCAACAGCTGAGCTAAGCGGAACTAAATTTGCAAGTGCAACACCTAAGTCATTGACAATTCCACTAGAACCCTCAGGAAGTATTTTTCCGAAAATATCAGTGAAAGCTGAATCTCCCAGATAAAAGAAAGCAGCTATAGGAATAACAATACCAAATATCTTAAACCCAAATTGTAGACCTTTAACAAAATTCTCTGTAATTTTCTCTAAGGGGTGGTCTTTGTAGGTTAATATTGAAACCAAACTTAGTATAAATACGGCTGTGCCACCAATAAGAGCGGTTGCGTCACCACCTTGAAGTTTTGCAGTGTACATTATATAGATGTCTAATGCGAAAAGCACTAGTATTAATAATGCTAAAAGTTTTCTTAGGATTTTTGAGGAAATAGGCATTCTTTCAGGAAAACTACTTGTAGTTTCTTCTATTTTATATTCAGTAGATAGTAAACCTTCTTTTATATCCTTTCTAAGGAAATAAAAGGCTGCAGTAGTTGTAACAATTCCCATCGTAATTACAAGAGGAATACTCGCAGATATAACACTTGCAATAGGTATGCCAGCTCCGTCGGAAGTAAGCTTAGGTGCGGCCTGGATTATATAATCACTTGACAGAGCTATGCCGTGTCCAAATAAATTCATTGAAATGGCAACACCCATGGCTGGTAATCCGGCTTTTAGAGCAATAGGTAAGAATAATGCTCCTACAAGAGCCACTGCTGGGGATGGCCAGAAAAACCAAGACAATATCATCATAAAGATACCGATAACCCAATAAGCTATCCAATAATTTTTGATGACACCCTTAAAAGGAGACACTAATTCGTCATTTATTCCAGAATCCATAAGAGTGTTGCTCATAGCGGTTACGATGGAGATTATAAATATGGTAGGCATTAGCTCTTTTGTTGCATAAATAAAGCTGTTAAATACACCCATGGTAGATCTGTAGATAGAACCTGTACCGAAAAGACCTAGGGCGAAGATACCTAAAATACATATAAGAGATATATCCTTCTTCTTTATCATGGCAAATATTATTATAATAATGAAGATTAGATATATATAGTGAAGAGGTGTTAGTGTTAAATTAATCATGTACATCTCCAATTATCATTGTTCTAATATTAGATTATGAGAAAGTACATACTTGGTTACTAACTATAATAGCTTCTTATTGGATTATAAAATAAATACATATATAGGTATTATAAATAGAGATGCAATAGTTGTGATGCCAATCATTATAGCGGCATAATCACAATCTGCATTGCATGCTTTTGCAATAATTGCAGTGTTAGTCATAACGGGCATTATAGATTGAATTATAAAAACATCCCTCATAAGTTTAGGTATAGGGAATATAAGAGTTAAAGCAATCACCAGCAACGGAGCAATTAAAAAACGTCCAAGTAGTACCCCTAAAACATTTTTATCTATTCTTATTTTTTTGAAGTTAACTGAGTAAATTGTTATTCCTATAAAAAGCATAGCTAAAGGTGTGGTTATATTACCAAGGTATTTGAAGGTGTCTTTAATAAAAGCTGGTAGGCTTATATTTAAAAGCACTATAACTATACCGATAAGGTATCCCACTAGTGGAGGAGAGAAAATTTTCTTGAAACTTTCTTTGGAAAATAACCTTTGTTTAAATTCTGAACCATCCTTACTTATTTCATATATTCCTACAGTCCAAAAAAAAGTTGTATTTGCGATATAATAAAGAAGCACAAAAGGCACACTTTTTTCTCCGAAAAGAGCCATATTTATAGGAAGGCCCATAAATATGGTATTGGAGTTAAAAAACATAGATTTAAAAAGTCCTCTTTTATTTTTATCTATTTTCATAATCTTAGAGAACGCTATAGAAATAATGTAGCATAGCAACATAGATAAAAAAGGAACTATAAGTGCTTTTGAGGATGTTATAAGACTATGACTATCAAAATTAGAAGTTATAGTGTTTATCATGAGTAGCGGGAGAGATATTTGTGTAACAAGTTTAACGAGTACTTTGGATACCTCTTCTGTAAACCATTTTTTATGTGTAAGAATAAAACCAAGGGATATTATTATCATCATACTCAATACAGTTTCTACAGCGGAAAGCATTTCAGTCATTTTAAACATCCTTTCATAATTTAGACTATAAAAACAGTCCAAGTTCTAATACTTTTTTACCACTAATAGAAAGAGTTGTCAAACAATATTATTGAAAAAGGATAAAAGGATATAAAACACCTTATATCGTTATGCGTAGATATCATATTAAGGGACCCTGTAACTAATAGACATGCTGCGGTTGATAATATATAATGTTAAGTATAAAGGATCGGTGGTATAGATGATAAAGGTTTTAATTGTAGAGGATGATCCCATGGTAATAAAGTTAAATAAGTATTATCTTGAGCAAGTAGAGGGATTTACGTTAAAAGGGATAGCCCGTTCCGCAAATGAAGCTTTAGAGATTTTAAGAAAAGTAAAAATAGACCTGATTTTACTTGATGTATTCATGCCTGTAACGAGCGGGCTAGAATTACTCTCTGAAATTAGGAACATGGATAAAAATATAGATGTGATTATGGTAAGTGCAGCAAGGGACAGCGCAAGTGTAAAAAAGGCGCTTCAGTATGGAGCGGTGGATTATTTAATTAAACCTTTTGAATTCGAGAGATTTAGTTGTGCTTTAAATAATTATAAAAACAGAGAAAAGCTAATAAAAAACACTGATGATTTAAGTCAAGAGGAGCTAGATAAACATATTTTACATAAAAACCAAAATACTGAATTAATTGGTCTTCCAAAAGGAATTGGGAAAAATACGTTGAAGCTTTCATGGCAAAAAATAATAGAAAATGTGGATGAAAACTTATCAACAGAGGAGCTAGCTAACCTTGTAGGTGTTTCAAGAGTATCAATGAGTAAATATGTTAGCTTTTTAGAAGCTGAGGGTGCTTTAAAGGCAAAAATAACATATGGTTGTCTAGGTAGACCTATACATAGATACAAGTGCATAAAGGTGGATAAAAACCTTATAGATAATATGATCAAATGCTGGAAATAGAGCTACAACTATTTTAAATTTGTACACATTTTAATTGAGGTGATGAATATGAGAAAAGCAATAAGACTGCAAACAAAGATTACGTTATTGGTCACTATAGTGGTAGCCATATCTATATCTGTGATTATTTTTTTTGTTGCTTCACTTATGACTAGAAGTATTGAAAGTAAGGCTAAAACTAATGTTATGAATGTGGCTCAGATGATGGCCCATTCTAAAGATGTAATCAGTGCATTAGATAAAAAGG
>JANZQE010000118.1:0-3025 GCA_038040705.1 Clostridium sp.
CTCATAAATGTAATGGTTATGAATTTGAGATTCAAGAAGTTATGAATTGTATTAAAAGTGGAAAGCTTGAAAGTGATAAAATGACTTGGAATAAATCAATAGAGGTAATGCATACAGTGGACTTAATTAAAGCTGACTGGATTAATTAAAAAAATAAAATATAAAACTAGGGGTGTAAATAATGAAAAGATTAGAAATGATTAAAAAAATAAGTGACGCAGGAATAGTTGCAGTTATAAGAGCAACTTCAAAAGAAGAGGGAATAAAGATTGTAGAAGCAGTTAAAAAAGGTGGAATTAAAGCACTTGAAATTACAATGACAGTGCCAGGTGGAGTAGATATAATAAAAGAATTATCTGAAATATATAAAGATGATGAAGATATGCTTATTGGGGCTGGAACAGTTCTTGACCCTGAAACAGCAAGAGCTTGCATATTGGCTGGAGCAAAGTATATTGTAAGTCCTAGTTTAAATGCGGAAACAGTGAAATTATGTAATAGATATAGAGTAGCTGTAATGCCAGGCGTTATGACAGTAAAAGAAGCAGTAGAAGCACTTGAACTCGGCGTTGAAATAATTAAAGTGTTCCCAGGAAATGTATTTGGACCGGCAATTATTAGTTCGTTCAAAGGACCTCTTCCACAAGCTAACTTTATGCCAACAGGTGGAGTATCCCTTACTAATGTTAAAGATTGGATTAAAGCTGGAGCAATAGCCGTAGGAACTGGTGGAGATTTGACTAAAGGTGCGAAAACTGGAGATTTTGAATTAGTAACTGAGACTGCTGCGAAATTTGTTGAAGCAGTTAGAATAGCAAGAGAGGAGAAATAATATGGGAAAATTTATTACATTCGGAGAAATTATGCTTAGACTTGCACCAGTTGGATTTGAAAGATTTGCACAATCAAAAGAGTTTGGCGCAGTTTATGGTGGAGGAGAAGCAAATGTTGCTGTATCACTTTCAAATTATGGTAAGGATGCATACTTTGTAACAAAATTACCTAAACATGAAATTGGTCAAGCCGCAGTAAATGAGCTTAGAAAATATGGCGTAGATACTAATATGATTGTACGAGGCGGAGATCGAGTAGGTATTTATTACTGCGAAAAAGGAGCATCTCAGAGGCCTTCTAAAGTAATATATGATAGAGCTTATTCAGCAATTGCAGAGGCTAAAAGAGAAGATTTCAACTGGAAAGAAATTTTCCAGGATGCGGAGTGGTTTCATTTTACAGGAATAACACCTGCACTATCTGATGAATGTGCAGCAATAACACTAGATGCAGTAAAGGCAGCAAAAGAGGCCGGCGTTATGGTAAGTGTAGATTTGAACTTTAGAAAAAAACTATGGAGCAGTGAAAAAGCAGGTAAAGTAATGGGCGAAATCGTTAAATACTGTGATGTAGTTATAGCAAATGAAGAAGATGCGGAAAAAGTTTTTGGAATAAGTGCAGAGGGAACAGACGTAACTGGTGGAACTTTAAGTGGTGAAGGTTATAAAGTTGTTGCAAAGAAGCTTACAGATATGTTTGACTTAAAGTATGTTGCAATAACGCTTAGAGAAAGTTTTTCTGCTTCAGAAAATGGTTGGTCTGCAATGCTCTATGATGGATCAGAATATTATAGTTCTAAAAAATACAAAATGCATATAGTTGATAGAGTTGGCGGCGGAGATTCCTTTGGAGCAGGAATTATATACGGGTTAACATCAGGTCTAACAAGACAAGATTCACTTGAATTTGCAGTTGCGGCTTCTTGCCTTAAGCATACTATTGAAGGCGACTTTAATCATATGTCGAAAGAAGAAGTAGAAACTCTTATGAATGGCGATGCTTCGGGAAGGGTGCAAAGATAACTATGGATGTTGTAACTTTTGGAGAGTCTATGGTTTTATTTGGACCAGATTCCTCAGGACCGTTAAGGTACGTTCAAAACTTCAATAAATCCATTGCAGGGGCAGAGTCAAATGTTGCGATTGCCCTTGCAAAACTTGGACATGAAGTTGGTTGGTTTTCAAAACTTGGAAATGATGAATTTGGAAGGTATATACAAGCTACTATTAGAGGAGAAGGCGTTGATGTGTCAAGGGTTATTTTTGATCCTCTCAGAAGTACGGGTATATTATTTAAAGAAAGATTTATGCATTCTAATCCAAATGTGTATTATTACAGAAAAGATTCAGCTGCAAGTACTTTAAAACCAGAAGAACTAGATGAAGAATATATAAAGAGTGCAAAAATACTTCATATTACGGGTATTACACCTGCCCTATCTGAAGATTGCAAGAATGCATTATTTAAAGCAATAGAAATTGCAAAAGCAAATAATGTACTTGTTTCCTTTGATCCTAATATTAGACTTAAATTGTGGACCTGCGAGGAAGCAATACCAGTATTACTAGAAATTGCAAAGAAGTCTGATATAATTTTTCCCGGTATAGATGAAGGGGAAATGCTTCTTGGACTCACAAAGCCTGAGGACATCGCAGAAAAATTTATGGATATGGGTTGTAGCATCGTAGCAGTTAAGCTTGGTAAAGAAGGCTGTTATGTAACTGATAAAGAAGAAAAATTGTATATACATTCTTATAGGTTAGAAAATCCACAAGATACAGTGGGAGCAGGAGACGGATTTGCTGCAGGATTTCTATCTGGAATGTTATGTAAGGTAGGTTTAAGAGAATGTGCAGAGCATGCTAACGGTGTTGGAGCCATGGCTGTCCTAGTAAAGGGAGATATGGAAGGGTATCCGAATGTGCAACAACTTTTGGCGTTTATTGGAAAGACAAAAACAATAGAAAGATAGGGAGGAATAAAAATGTTGCTAAATAAAGAAACTTACAGCGAATATACGAAGTATACTGAAAGAGTGCTTCAATTTGGTGAAGGTAACTTCTTAAGAGCTTTCGTGGATTGGCAGATTGATAAGATGAATAATAAAGCAGGTTTTAATGGTAGTGTAGTAGTTGTTCAGCCTATAGAGTTTGGTATGGTTGATAAATTAAATGAGCAAGATGGGTTGTAC
>JANZQE010000119.1:0-3891 GCA_038040705.1 Clostridium sp.
GACACTACAACTACGACAACACCCTTTTCTATAGCTACCTTAACTCCATCTGCCATTTTTGGCGGTATATTCCCTCTTCCCATAGCTTCAATAACAAGGCCTTTCGCTCCTTCCTGCACACAAAAATCAATTAGTTTTGAATCCATTCCAGCACATGCTTTTATTAAATCTACTCTTGTTTCTATATTATCTGTCATTATATGTTCTTTTGTTAAACTATCTCTATAGAATATTGCTTCATTATTATCGATAATCCCTATTGGACCAAACTCTGGGCTTTGAAAAGTATTTAGATGCATAGAATGTGACTTAGTAACCTCGCCTGCACAATTAAGTTCATCATTCAGACAAACTAATACTCCTCTACTGCGCGCTTCCTCCGAAATAGCAGTACAAATGGATGCAGATAAATTTGCCGGCCCATCATAACCAAGTTCGGAACTATTTCTCATTGAACCTGTAACAATTACAGGCTTAGGGCTATCTATAGTTAAGTGTAATAGATATGCTGTTTCTTCAAGTGAATCCGTGCCATGAGTAACCACAACCCCACATATGTCATCTCTACATAAGAAACTTTGTATGTATTTGGATAGTTCCATCATGAGTTCTGGTGTTACATGCGGTCCCGGTAAATTTGAAAAAGTATATGATTCAATATCTGCATGGTTTTCAATCCCCGTAACCATAGCCATTATTTCGTCTCTACTGAGCGTTGGGACTGCAGCCTTTATTCTTGGATCTACCGTCATAGTAATAGTACCACCATTAAAAATAACCGCGACTTTTTTCATTTGAAATTCCTCCTAAGAATTATTCTTTAAACAGGTAATCTATTTTTAAATTTACCACAGCAAAATATTATTCCCTTATTTAAAATTTTACCCCTAATAATAAAAGAAAACAAGGTATACTTGTCAAACAAGTATACCTTATTTACATCATTACCATTATGTTCATTATAAACAACATACTTATTTATTTTTTAAATATTTAAATAACTGCTTTTCAATTTCATCCGCAGCATTATCATCTAATGTTATATACTCCCTATGTCCGTCTAAGGACTTAACTTCTATCTTACCTACCTCTTGCCCAGTTATCATATCAATATCACGTTCAAATTTCATTATCTTATCACTATCATTAATTAACACCTGTGATTGTTTTTCCATAATATCATACTCCCTTTCTACACCTACTTCAGTATTTTTTAATGCTTTACTAAAATCATTAAATTTTATTACCTTTTTTTTCGTTTTTCTGCTTATTACTAGGGTCTGTTCTTTTAGTTCCAATATTAATTTCTTGTTTATTCACTTCACTTTTTTTACCCTTTTGCATATTACTATACCTCCTAAATGCCATTTGCATAGCGTATTTTATTTTAGTATCATATGAATTTATGACACTATTAACATTGTTATTTTCTCTCCATATAACATATATTATACCTAAAGGTTTCACTTAAATATTGTACAGAAAAATTGTAATTTTCAGTAACCTTTTTCCGGAATTTTCATAGTATATATTATAAGTGTTTTTCATCATCTTAAACCGATTAAATAAATCACACTTTTTATTATATGATTGATCCTATCCCCCCATAAATAACCATCTCTCTATGATTAGAGGGGTGGTTTTATCGTTATTACAATATTTTTTTAATTATATATGGAATATTAGTTTACTGGTAACTAATATATATAATTATGTAAGTAATTAATGAGGTGTATAAAATGGACAAAGACTCCAAAGAAATAGTACCTAGAAAAATTAGTAAACCACTTATTAATATTATTGATCCAAATATTAAAAAACACGACCATAAACTAATGGTCTTTTGGATTATCATAGGTGTTTTATCCTTAATATTGCTTTACTATGCTTACGAAATGCTATTTATTTATTTTTAGTAAATTCTATGATAACCTAAAAAAAAAATAAGATACTTATGTTTGTTAAACAATAAGTATCTTAGTCCTAATTTAAAATGGTGCATATCCTTGTTCTGACCACCATTCTTCCTTTAATTCTTCATATTGGGCAGAAAATTTATCCAAATGAACCTTTTCCCACTTGATTAAAACGGTGTATAGTTCTTTTGCCTCTTTTATCTTTGTCTCCTTAGCTGCTTTCTCATAATACTCCACTGAAGCCTTCTCCATCTGTATCCCAATTCCAAAGGCAGATACAGCAATGCCTGCATCAACTCTATCTATATTCTCCCATTTGAATATTGCTGGAGATGTGGGTTCTGGAATTAATGCCAATTGAAAATTGGCTACATTATCATCTTTAATTTTACCAAACAAATCTTTCAACCAAATTACATGTTGCATTTCTTCATTTGCTAGTTCTAAGAAGGCGGCTTCTACTTCTTTTGATTTAGATTTACTGCTTGCCATATTGTAAAATTCATAACCTTCTATCTCATTTATAATCGCTTGTTTTATCACCATTAACTCAACCTTATTCAAAATATCTCCTCCTTAATATGATACTAAACGTTTAAATAGAATTTATATTTGTTCTTGATTAATAACTATTATTTTATCATGAATTCAAATTTAAAACAACAATGATATTTTGTTTTGTATTAATGAATAAAATACTATTAACTAATACAAAATAATTACTTGACAGTTTGTTATTAACATGCTAAATTTAGATTATAAATCAATTGTACACAATTTAATTTTGAACGATTATATATTCAAAGGAGGATTATTATATTATGAAAATATACGATTTTAAATTTAAAACTATAGATGGGCAAGATGAAGCTCTTAACCAATTCGAAAACAAGGTATTACTAATTGTCAATACTGCAAGTAAATGTGGGTTTACACCTCAGTACAAGGATTTACAAAAGTTATATGAAAAATATAATTCCAAGGGTTTTGAAATACTAGGTTTTCCATCTAATCAGTTTGCAGAACAAGAACCAGAAAGCAATGATGATGTTAAAAATTTTTGTGAAATTAATTTTGGAGTAACTTTCCCACTTTCAGAAAAAATTGAAGTTAAAGGTAATGATGCCGATCCATTATTTAAATATTTGACGGGTGAATCTCCATTTAAAGGTTTTAACTTGGATAATCCAAGTGATAAAAGACTACATGATATATTACAATCAAAATTTCCTGAGAACTTAGTAGGCGATTCTATAAAATGGAATTTCACTAAATTTTTGATAGACAGACAAGGAAACATTGTTGGGCGGTATGAATCACCAACAGAACCAATGGACATAGAACAATCAATTGAAAAATTACTTTAAAAGCTCAAAGGAAGTGATTAACATTGACGGATGAGGCTCTTAAATTAGAGAACCAATTGTGCTTTGCCTTATATGCTTGTTCTCGTGAAATAACTAAGTTGTATAAACCAGTTTTGGATGAATTAGGTATAACCTATCCTCAATATATTTCTCTTTTAGTATTATGGGAAAAAGATAATATAACTGTGAAGGAAATGGGCCATAAATTACATCTTGATTCTGGCACCTTAACACCACTACTTAAAAGACTCGAGTGTATGAACCTTGTAAAAAGAATTAGAGATACTGTAGATGAGCGAAATGTATATATAAAATTAACTTCCGAAGGAATAGATCTCAGAAAAAAAGCCCTTGGAATACCAAATAAATTGCTTTGCGCAACAGGACTATCTCTTCAAAGTGCAAATTTATTAAAAGAAAATGTTAATTCGCTATTATTGTGTTTAACTCCAAGTTCTAAAGGCAAATAAAAACTACATGTAGTAGGTTTAATGTATTTGATACATTTAACCCTACTGCATGTAGTTTTTTTATCAGCGTCGATATTTAGTCTAGCTCATTTGGATTTACCATAAACACTACTTTCAATACGTACTATGGTATCATGT
>JANZQE010000120.1:0-29004 GCA_038040705.1 Clostridium sp.
CTATGAAAAGTATAGGAGTAATAAATTTATGCTTGGAATTGAAATTGGCATGCAATTAAATTGCCTAGAGGAAAATAGAGCTATAGCAAGTAAATATCCTTTTGATTATATAATCGGGTCCATACATGTAGCTGATGGACAAGATTTATACTATCCGAAATTTTATGAGGGTAAAAGTAAAAAAGAATCCTTTGAACAATATTTTGGAAGTATGATTGATTGCGTGAAACAGTATGATTTTATTGATAGTTTAGGTCATATTGATTATATATCTAGATATGCTACATTTTACGATAAGGAAATACATTACGAAGAATTTAATGAATATATAGATGAAGTGTTAAAAACTATAGTTAGTAATGAAAAAGTAATAGAATTAAACACTAGAAGACTGGGCAATAAAGAAGCATATAATAATCTAATTCATATTTATAATGCGTACAAGCAAAATGGTGGGGAATATGTTACTATAGGCTCCGATGCACATCATTCAGAACATGTTGGGCAAAACTTTAAGTTAGCAAATAGCATATGTGAAATATGTAACCTTAAACCGGTATATTTTAAAAATAGAAAAATAGAATATATGTAATATTATTTTACTATTATTTTTGAGGAGAATAGAAATGCAAAATAGCCAATTAATTAATCAAGTTATCGTATTATTCATTATTATAATGGTGGGTTTTTACGCTAAAAAAAAGAAATTTCTAAGTAACACTGTTGATAGAGGTCTGTCGGAATTACTAATAAATATAACCTTGCCATTCATGATAATTACATCTTTTAATATTAAATATGAAGCGCAGATGGTTAGCAATGCTCAAAAAATTTTATTATACTCGTTTTTGATACACATAAGTTTAATATTTATTAGTAAATTGTTATTCTTTAAGTTTCCTGAAAATAAACAAAAGGTATTTAGGTTTGTAACAATTTTTTCAAATGTGGGATTTATGGGTTACCCAGTTATTGAATCAATTTATGGCGGGGTAGGAGTTTTTTATGTGGCAATATTTAATATTTCTTTCAATATTTTAGTGTGGACAGTAGGCGTAATGATCTTCACCGGAGAAAAGGATTTTAAATCAGTCAGAAAAGCTGTGGTAAATCCAGCTCTTATAGCCGTATTTATTGGTATGATTTTATTCATGTTTTCAATTGAATTACCGATACCTATTGAAGCTTCGTTTAAACTAGTGGGATCTACCACTACACCAATAGCTATGATAATTATTGGGTCAATGCTTGGGGAAATGAATGTTAAAAGTATTTTTTCTGATTTGTCTATATATTATGCTGCAACGGTTAGACTATTAGTAGTTCCATTAATTATTTATGTAGCAATGAAATTTCTAAAGGTAGATGAGTTGTTGCTAAATATATGTGTTATACTTGCGGCTATGCCAGCAGGAGTAACAGCTGCAATAATTGCAGAGAAATATAATGGGGATCCTTTGCTTGCTTCACAGTGTATATTTATAACTACAATACTATCAGGAATAACTGTACCTATAATAATACTATTTTTATAAAATAAATAAATTTATAGAATGGAGGGTTATTGATGAAAGTTGATTTTACTAAAAATTTAGAAAAAGGTATGGACTTTTTACATACTAAGGGTGCATTTTTAACAGTTAAATCTGGTAAAAAGATTAATACTATGACTATAAGCTGGGGAAATGTAGGATATGAATGGAATAGACCTATATTTACCGTTTTGGTAAGGAAGTCAAGATATACACATGATCTTATAGAAAATTCAGATGACTTTACTGTGAGCATACCCTTAAGTAAAGATCTAAAGAATGCATTAGCAGTGTGTGGAAGTAAATCGGGCCGAGATATTGATAAATTTAAGGAGTGTAATTTAACATTGGATGATAGTAGAAATGTTGGTACTCCGATAATTGGTGAATGTGGACTTCATTATGAATGTAAAATTGTATATAAACAGGATATGAATCCTAAGCTTCTTTCCAAAGCCATTGTAGAAAGTTTTTATAAAGATGGAGATTACCATACTTTATATTATGGAGAAATAGTAGCAACTTATATGAAGTAATAAATTAGCCCGTACGGGAATAGTACACAAAATTCTTATCTGGAATTATAATGGTACAAGTATTTTATAATCAAACTTGTATTTTTGTAATCTCAGGTAATCGATAAAGTGTACTATTTTTATTTGAAGGCAAATGACGCTAGCATTTATACATCGAATAGAGTTTTTTTCATGTTATTATATTTAGTAATATAATGATTTCTGTTTAATGAAATTTTAGTTAGTGCATAAGCTAATATATCAATTTCTGAGTGGGTATTATATAGCCCAAAACTGACTCTAACCATTCCGGGACGGTACAAATCAGGATTAGTTATATGATCACGCATAGACTCACTTGAAATATTTAACAGCTTAACAATATAAGGCTGAGCGCAAAAACACCCGCTTCTAACTGAAATACCCCATTCGTAAGAAAGAATTTTTGCCACTGTGGAGTGGTGAATTCCATCAATATTAAAGGGTATTATACTAACTCTGTCAACTTCTTTAGAAGTATCACAATAAATTTTTAGGTTTGGAATATTTTTCATTTGTTTTACGGCATAGGAAGTTAATTTTTTTTCAAAATGCTCCACATTAGTCATTCCAATTTTATTTAGACACTTAATAGCAGAGGCTAAGGCAATTGAGCCCATAACATTAGGTGACCCAGCCTCATGACGCTCAGGAGATCCATTCCACTTAATAAAATTATGAGTAACAATATCTACTGTTCCGCCGCCTACTAAATCAGGTTCACATTCATCTAAAATACATTTGGGACCGATTAATACTCCGGTGCCAAAAGGGGCATACATTTTATGAGCAGAGAAGATTAAAAAATCTATATTACATTCTTTATTATATTGAGTATTCATAATAAAAGGAGCGTGGGGTATTAATTGTGCTCCGTCCACAAGTAGTTTTGAACCAAATTTATGAACTAATTTAGATATATTATAAATTGGATTTTTATAACCAGTTACATTTGAAGCACCTGAAATAGTAACTAGTTTTATATAACCATTATACTTATTTAACTTAACTTCTAAATCTTCTAAGGATAACTCGCCAGATGCATCTACAGATATATAATCTATAATATATTTTTCTCTCCAAGGTAAATCATTTGAGTGGTGTTCCATATCAGTGGTTAGAATAACATTTTTTTTATTGGACTCGTATAATAAGTTTGATAACTTATTAAAGGCCTCTGTGGAGTTTTTAACAAAAATAACTGTGTTATTAAAATCAGCATTTACAAAACCACTGACAATTTTTCTAGACTCTTCATATAATTCAGTAGTTAGTTTAGACTTATATCCTTCCCCACGATGAATGGAGGAATACCAGGGAGCAAAATCTATAATATCATTCATAACACATTTAAAGGGCGGGGTAGTTGCAGCATTATCAAAATTAATTGCGGTAACACTTTTTCCGGATATTAAAGGCACCTTTTTATTTACACCAAGTATCAGATTTCTGTAGCTTGTACTATTACCTTTAGATGACACAATACGCCTCCTCATAGAATAATTACAATATATAATATTAGCTGTGCGAGGAAAAGGTGACTAATAAGACTCACAAAGTCATGGACATGATTATTTTATAAGTCTTTATAATTAATAATATGTTCGAAACAAGGATCTCCATTAGTAAAATAATCTTGTATAGTTAGAATTATATTAACATCTGGATAAAAAGAGGGTAATGTATCATCTTCAATAATTTTGTAATACTCAGTAGAATAGCAAACGGTAAGACCGTAGTTTTTTAATGTAAAGCGCTGAACCTCACCATAACAGTTTGGTTTTCCACCAGTGGGTTCGCCTAAAAATATTGCTGAGGTATTTTCTTTTAAAGAAAATACAGTTAATAGGGCAGAAGAAAAGGTCTCTCGTCCTACTATTACAAAAAGGTTGCCTTTCTTATTAATCTTATGACAATGCTTTATATCCTCAATAAAGGGATCCAATAATGTAGAGTTACCACCAAAGTTATTTCGCATGTCAATTACAAGTATTTCTACATCATGTTCTTTAATAAATAGCATCAAATTTTTGCAAAAGCTAAAAACATCTTTATGTAACATGTCCCTACAAGCGTTATATTTAAAATAAATTATTTTATGAATAGATATGTATTGAAACCAGTAGTATTTGTCACTGTTTCTTCTGTAAAGAGGTAATTTTTCGGCACTTACTAAATAATTATCAATTGAATGTAATGTTTCTCTGGATTCTTTTATAGAAAGAGGAGTTATTTCTAGACAACCAATTGTTCCTTTTTCATCTTCAAATGTTAAGTCTAAACTATCTATATCATTAACAAGTTCCAAATCATATAAAATTTCAATAGCGGGTAAGTATTTAGGTATTTGTGAATTTAGATAGGCTACATTCTCATAGGAGACAATTGATTTTAAAACAGTAATAACATCTTCTATGGGAGTTCCGTTTACTTTTGTTATTTTACAATATAGTATTTCCTTGTATACTAAAGGGGCTGATATAACATATATTCCATCAGGAAACCAATACAATTCTAATGGAAGCAAGAGATTAATTTGTAAGGGGACAGAGGTGTGAGCATCCCCTATTGAGGCAATAATTTTAGCGATTTGCAACTTTATTTCATGGTTGCTGAGGTAGTCAACATTTTTTTTTAGTAAAGAAATATCACTTAAAAATTCATTTTTATTCTTTTGTGCAAATAGATTCTTATGTTTTTTAGGAAGCTCTGAACGTAAGAAATTAATATCTTCTAACCACTTGGTATTTCTATTTGAATCCATAAATAATCTCCTTTTTTAAAATTACACCAATGCTAACATTACAAAAGCAATATATCTCGATGAAATATATTGCTCTTGTAATGTTAGTTATGTATTAACTATTTCGTAAACCTCATTAAAATCAGCAGTTACCTGCTCGCCAGTGATCATTTTTTTTATAGTTGCAGTTTTATTTTCAGTTTCTGCATCGCCTACTAAAATTGCAAAGGGAATACCTAATTTATTTGTATAGCTAAGCTTTTTTACAAGTTTAGCATCTTCCAGGTATATTTCCGTAATTACCCCCTTAGCCCTTAAAGCATTTGCAATAAAAATTCCATAATCAATATTGCTAGTATCTAGTGGGATTACGATTGCTTTAGTTATAGAAGTAATATTATTATTTTTAAAAAATCCAGCTTCATTTAGTTGATAAAATAGTCTGGTAAGGCCGATTGATATTCCTACTCCGGGTAGTTTTTGCTTGGTATAATACTCAGCCAAATTATCATAGCGTCCACCTGAACACACCGAACCAATAGAAGTGTATTCATTTAAAAATGTTTCGTATACGGTGCCTGTGTAATAGTCAAGACCTCTTGATATTTTCAAATCTATTTTGAAATTTTCATGGGGAACCCCGAATAATTCTACGTATTTAGAAACTATTGAAAGCTCCTCCAAACCCTCTAGAAAGTTTGTATTAGAAATATTTAAATTCTTTAATACTAATAAAATCTCTTGGTTGCTACCACTCAAGTTAATAAATTCCAAAATTTGTTCTACAACTTCATTATTTAAACCACTACTGAGTAGCTCTTCTATGGCATTAGCTTTGCCGATCTTATCTATTTTATCAACAATTCTTAGAACTTCAGCTTTATCTTGAATTTCTAAAGATTCAAAAAAACCGTTTAAAAGTTTTCTATTATTTACTTTTATCGTGAAATCTTTAAAGCCAAGATTATTAAATATAGAATAAATGATACTAGGTATTTCAGCATCACTAAAAATGCTCAAATTGTTATTTCCAACAATATCAATATCGCACTGGTAAAACTCACGGAATCTACCTTTTTGATTTCTCTCTCCTCTATATACTTTACCAATTTGGTACCTTCTAAAGGGAAAACTTAAAGAACTGTAATTTTGAGCCACGTATCTGGCTAGAGGAACAGTTAAGTCAAATCTGAGGGATAAATCATTACTACCCTTTGTGAATCTATAAATTTGTTTCTCGGTGTCTCCGCCTCCTTTTGCAAGAAGTATTTCTGATTTCTCTATTATTGGTGTATCTATAGGCATAAATCCAAAGCTTTCATAGGTGTCCCTTATCGTGTCTGCTAATTTGTTAAACTGTATTTGTTCAGCTGGTAGTAATTCCATAAATCCAGGTAAAATTGATGGTTTTACAATATCTTTTTTCATTTTTAATGCCTCCTTTTAAAATATAAAAAACCGCATAAGTGGTGTGCCTACGTGGGTGATATTAATTGTTACTCCAAAGAGTTTTTTAAATTATACTATAAATAGTTAAATTCTTCAACAATTAATATGAATTTTCTTTTATACTTACTTACCTATAAAAAGCTTATTAATAAAAAAAATATACTATATCGAAAAAATAATTGAAAATAGTTTTATTTATAGTTGACAAGATTAGTGGGGTTTGATACTATGTATTTAGAAAGTATAGTAAAACACTCTACTTTAAAGGGGTGATGAAATGAAACTATCTACTAAGGGAAGATATGGGGTTAAAGCAATGGTGGATTTAGCAATAAATTATGGAGAACAACCTGTATCTATTAAAAATATATCCCAAAGACAAAATATTTCAGAATATTATCTGGAGCAATTATTTTCTTCTCTTAAAAAAGCTAAACTTATTAAAAGTATAAGGGGAGCACAAGGCGGTTATATATTAAATAGAGCGCCTGAAGAAATAACCATACAAGATGTTATTAACGTACTTGAAGGTCCAATTGAGGTATCGAATTGTCTAGAAGACAGTGCATGTAATAATATTGATTGCTGTGCAACTAGATTATTATGGAAGAAAATAAAAGATAGCATAGATAGCGTAACTTCCGCAATAACCCTAAAAGATATTGTGGATGATTACAATGAAATAGCATTAATAAAAGGAGTGAAAGATAATGAATAAATCAATTTATATGGACCATGCTGCAACTACTTACACTAAACCAGAAGTTCTAGAAGAGATGATTCCATATTTTACAACGTACTTCGGAAATCCTTCATCAATTTACTCTCTATCAAGAGAAACTAAAAAAGCAATTGATATTGCTAGAGACAAAGTAGCAAATGCTATAAATGCTAATGAAAATGAAATATACTTCACTGGCGGTGGATCAGAAGCAGATAATTTTGCAATAAAGGGGATAGCTTCTGCGTATAAGCAAAAGGGAAATCATATAATAACAACAGTTATTGAACATCATGCCGTATTACATACTTGTGAATATTTAGCTAAAAACGGATTTGAAATTACTTATTTACCTGTAGATGAATATGGATTTATTAATATTAAAGATTTGGAAAATGCTATTACAGACAAAACTATTTTAGTGTCAATAATGTTTGCTAACAATGAAATTGGAACAATAGAGCCAATAAAGGAAATAGGAGCATTATGTAGAAGTAAAAAAGTATTATTCCATACAGATGCAGTTCAGGCTGTAGGCCATATTCCTGTAGATGTAAAGGAAATGAATATAGATTTATTATCACTAGCTGCTCATAAATTCTATGGGCCTAAGGGAGTAGGAGCGCTATATGTAAGAAAAGGTATTAAAGTAGAGAATTTAGTACATGGCGGTGGACAAGAAAGAAATAAAAGAGCGGGTACTGAAAACGTGGCTGGTATAGTAGGACTTGGTAAAGCTCTTGAACTTGCTACCCAAAACATGGAAGAAAGCAATAAGAAATTAGTTTATTTAAGAGATAGGCTTATTAATGGGTTATTAGAAATACCATATTCAAAATTAAATGGACCTAGATCCGAAAATAGACTTCCAGGTAATTCTAATATTTGTTTTAATTTTATAGAAGGTGAATCTATACTATTACTCTTAGATGCGGATGGAATTGCTGGTTCAAGTGGGAGTGCTTGTACATCAGGTTCTTTAGATCCATCTCATGTTTTACTTGCCATAGGAGTTCCAATTGAAATAGCCCATGGTTCTCTAAGACTTAGCTTAGGAGATGCTACGACTGAAGAAGAAGTTGACTTTGTAATAGAAACAGTACCTAAAATTGTTAAAAGGCTAAGAGATATGTCGCCATTATGGGATGACTTTTTAAAGGAGGAAAAATAATATGTATAGTGATAAAGTGATGGACCATTTTAAGAACCCAAGAAATGTAGGAGAAATTGAAAATGCTGATGGTGTTGGTGAAGTTGGAAACGCTAGATGCGGTGATATTATGAAGGTTTATTTAAGAGTAGTAGAAAATATAGTAGTAGATGCAAAATTCAAAACTTTTGGTTGTGGATCTGCTATAGCGTCTTCAAGTATGGCTACAGAACTTATTAAAGGTAAATCTGTAGACGAAGCATGGACATTAACAAATAAAGCTGTAGCTGAAGCTTTAGATGGGCTTCCACCAATAAAAATGCACTGCTCAGTGCTTGCTGAAGAAGCTATACACAAAGCAATTAATGATTATAGAAGTAAAGCTGGACTTGAAGTGTGGGATTATAAAGAACATGATGATATACATGCACAGGTTCACGGAGAATAGGGGATATTAAATGAAAAAAAAAGTAGTTATTGGAATGAGTGGCGGAGTAGATAGTTCTGTAGCTGCATACCTTTTAAAAGAACAGGGATATGAAGTTATAGGAATTATGATGAAATTATCTCCAGATAATCCTGATTATGAAGAAAACGAAAGTGGATGTTGTTCTATTTCTGCTGCTAATGATGCAAGACGTGTTGCAGATGTGCTAAACATACCTTTCTATGTAATGAATTTTAAGGATGTATTTAAAACAAATGTTATTGATAACTTTATAGATGAATACATGGAAGGTAGAACACCTAATCCGTGTATTGTTTGTAATAAAATTATAAAATTTGAAGAATTCTTGAGAAAAGCAAAAGGTCTTGGTGCTGATTATATAGCAACAGGTCATTATGCTAAAGTTGAAAAAATAGAAGGTAGATTTTTGCTAAAAAAATCAGATGATGATAAAAAAGATCAAACCTATGCATTATATAGTTTAACTCAAGAGCAATTAAGTCATACTTTGATGCCGTGCGGAGATTATACTAAGCCGGAAATAAGAGAAATTGCAGAAAAAATCGGACTAGAAGTTTATAGAAAAAAAGACAGTCAAGAAATTTGTTTTATACCTGACAATGATCATGGAGCTTATATTGTAAAATATAGTGGCAGGAAAATTAAGCAAGGTAACTTTGTTGATAAGGAGGGGAAGGTACTAGGAGTACATAAGGGAATTGTTTACTATACCATAGGCCAAAGAAAAGGACTAGGGATTGCCCTAGGTAAGCCTATTTTTGTCACTGATATAAATCCTCTAACTAATCAAGTGATCTTAGGGGACGAAGAAGACATTTTTAAAACCACGCTTATAGCAAAAGACTTAAATTTTATAATGTTTGATAAGATTGAATCGGATTTAAGAGTTACAGCGAAGATTAGATATTCTGCAAAACCACAACTCGCTACTTTAATTCCATTAGAAAATAATAGGATGAAAGTTGTTTTTGATGATAAGCAAAGGGCGATAACAAAGGGACAATCGGTGGTTTTCTATTTAGAGAACTCAGTAGTTGGTGGAGGAATAATAGAGGAAATTCTATAAATTCGATATAAATAAAGCTAAGCTTATAGAGGGGTGTCTAGTTATAAAACTGGGTATCCCTCTGTATTTATAGAAAAAGGAGAATGATTAGCATGTATAGTGATAAAGTTATGGAACATTTTTATAGTCCCAGAAACATGGGGATTTTATGTGATGCTAACGGTATTGGACAGGCAGGTGACGCTAATTGCGGGGATATAATGAAGATTTATATTAAGGTACAGGATAATATAATTACAAGCGTTAAGTTTAAGGCCTTTGGGTGTGGGTCTGCAATAGCTTCTTCTAGTATTGCTACAGAGCTTATTAAGGGTAAAACACTAGAGGATTCATGGAAACTAACCAATAAGTCAGTTATTGAAGGACTAGATGGATTACCAGCGTCAAAAGTACATTGCTCTGTTCTTGCAGAACAAACTATACATAATGCAATAAATAATTATAGGGAATCTCAAAAGCTTGAGCCTTGGAAAGACGACTTAAAATAAATTTACTTTATGTAATAACTTTTAGACTAATTGGAAAACATAATTATAATAAAAAATAATTGTGTTGTTTCATATAGGAGATATTATGTTTAAAAGTAAAGATTTTAAATTTATGAATGTGGTTTCTGTGGAGGGTAAGAAAATCGGATTTATTAAAGACTTATTAATAGATTTTCATAATGGAAAGGTAATTGGCTTCCAAGTTTCTCCTTATCAATTTTTCCGTAAAAACGTTAGTGTACTAAAAGAAGACATAATATATTTTAATAAACATATGGTAGTTAAAAAAGTTGAGAACAATAAATATCTATGTTTGCATAGCTTCGTCAATATGGATGTAATAGATAAATGTAGCAATATATTTGGTATGGTTGAGGATATTACTTTCACAGGTGACACCTTTGAAATAAGAGGTATTATAGTGTCCTCAGGATTTATTCCTAATTTACTTAGGGGAAAAAGAATAATGCTATTAAATGAACTTATACTTGGGGAAGAGAATCTTTTATACATTCCAAACTGTGAAGAGCATTCTTTTAAAAGTATGCCACATAATTTTTTTGTTAAGGTAAATGCAAATGAAAAATATTAGCAAAAAAAAACTAGTTATTGCGATTGTTAGTATTATTCTTTTTTTAGTAGTAATTGGTATGGCAATAAGAACACCTATTATAAAACAATTAATTAACTTAGTCATTATTTCCTTCATTGTGGCCTATATACTAAAACCGATATATATGGTTTTGATTAATAAAGGTGTAAATAAAAAAATAGCTTCTGCTTTAATAATAGTAGGGCTCGTGGGACTAGTAATATTAACTTTTGTAATGATTATTCCATCTATATTTAGCGAAGGCTCAAACCTTACTAAATCAATAAATGATTTAGGGAAATACTTGGCCCATGCAAATTCAAGAATAAAAATTTTAAACAAAAACAAAGTCATGAGTGGTATTGTAGATACAGTATATAGCAAAGCAAATGCACAAATAATTGTGATATTAGATAAAATATTAAATTTAATTATGAGCCTGTCTGAGAATTTAATAACTTACATGGTTTCGCCTATAATAATCTACTACTTTTTATGCGATAGTGAAAATATGATTAATAAGTCATTAATAATTTTTCCGCCTGAGAGTAGAAATGTAATAAAGAAAATCATTGAGGATATTGATAAGGTATTAGGGAAATATATTATAAGTCAACTTATTCTATGTGGATTTATAACTATTGCTACATTTTTTATTTTGATATTCTTAAAAGTCGATTTCCCACTTATACTGGCACTTATAAACGGAATTTTTAATATAATACCATATTTTGGACCAATATTCGGGGTAATACCTGCTATTTTTATAGGCCTTTTGATTTCAACTAAAACAGCTTTATATGTGGTACTGTGTTATTTTGTACTCCAACAAATTGAAGGCGATGTATTATCACCAAAAATTATTGGCGATAGCATAAGCATGCACCCATTAACAGTAATAATATTATTACTTATAGGGGGGAGTGTTGGGGGAATTTTAGGTATGATACTAGCAGTACCTCTTGGTGTAATGATTAAAGTTATATATCAGGACTTAAACTATTATTTATTTTAATTATGACTTGTGTTTCTTGATGAATCAAGGTAAAATATGCTATAATGTATAAATATAATTTAATATTTGGTAATGATGAGAATAAGTAAATAAATTGCAACATTTAGAGAGGAAGTGTAGGGTGAAAACTTCTTGTTGCATATATTGAAGCTATCTTTGAACCATATTACTTGAGAGATATTGCTATATGATTAATTTGTATTAATTGTGTGGTCGTATAATTAGGGTGGTAACGCGGAAAACTTTCGTCCCTTGTATTGGGGGAGTGAAGGTTTTTTTATATTATAAAGAATTATGAGTTTTTAAATCCCACGTTCAAAAACGTGATAAATAAATGGAGGAGATATTATGGATAATTTAGGGCTGAATGAAATCAGAGAATCGTTTCTAAATTTTTTTGAAAGTAAGGGGCATCTTAGACTGGAGAGCTTTCCGCTAGTACCTAAGAATGATAAGAGTCTGTTACTTGTTAATGCAGGAATGCAGCCACTTAAACCGTATTTTACTGGACTTCAAACACCACCAAACACCAGAGTAACTAATTGTCAGAAATGCATTAGAACTGGAGATATTGAAAATGTAGGTAAAACTTCAAGACATGGTACTTTCTTTGAAATGCTTGGTAATTTTTCGTTCGCAGATTATTTTAAAGAAGAAGTCATTCCATGGGCATGGGAATATGTAACAGAGGTTTTAGATATACCCAAAGAAAATCTATATGTAACTATATATTTAGAGGATGATGAATCTTTCGATTTATGGAGCAAAAAAACAGATATCGATCCTAGTAGAATTTTTAGACTCGGAAAAGAAGATAACTTTTGGGAAATAGGTCAAGGACCTTGTGGACCTTGCTCAGAAATACACTTTGATAGAAATGTAGAACTAGGGCAAATAAGAACTGCCGAAGAATTCGTTAAGGCAGGTAATGATGATAGAGTAATAGAATTTTGGAATTTGGTATTTACGCAATTTGACAAAGATGCACAAGGGATATACAACATTTTAAAGCATCCTAACATAGATACAGGAATGGGTCTCGAGAGAATAGCTGCTATAATGCAAGGTAAAAACAGTATTTTTGAAGTAGATACTATAAAAAATATACTACAAGAAGTTTCAAGGGTTTCAGGGGTTAAGTATGGTGTAAGCCATAAAGAGGATGTATCCCTGCGGGTTATAACAGACCACGTTAGAAGTACAACTTTTATGATAAGTGATGGGGTGCTTCCATCTAATGAAGGAAGAGGATATGTTCTTAGGCGACTACTAAGGCGTGCAGCAAGGCACGGTAGATTACTTGGAATCAAAAATAATTTTTTATATGAACTTTGTAATACTGTTATAGAAAATTCTTTTGAAGCATACCCAGAACTAAAAGAAAAAGCTTCTTATATTAAAAAAATTATAAAACTTGAAGAGGAAAGATTTTCAGAAACTTTAGATTCTGGTATGGAAATTTTAAGCGGTTATATAGAAGAACTTAAAAAAAATAATACTAAAATCTTAAGTGGAGAGCAAGCTTTCAAATTATATGATACTTTTGGATTTCCATATGAACTTACAGAAGAAATATTAGATGAGGTAGGAATTGAAATTAATTTAGAAGATTTTAATATCAAAATGCAAAATCAAAGACAAATGGCAAGAAATGCTAGGGTGCATTCGGATTATATGGGTAGCGGAGAGAATAAATTAAATATAATACCTAAAAATATTGTAACAAAATTTGACGGATATGATAAAACAGAATTGCAATCTGTTGCTAAAATTTTAATTTGCGACGAAGAAATTGTTTCAGAGCTTCTAAAGGGATCAAAAGGCATTATTATAACAGATGTTACTCCATTCTATGCTGAAATGGGAGGACAAACTTTTGATAGTGGAATTATTTTTAATGAGAATTTCAAAGCAGAGGTTTACGATTGTCAGAAGAGTGCTTCAGGTAAAATAGTTCACTTGATTAAGATGATGGAGGGTTCACTTAAGCAGGATGAATTAGTGACTCTAGTGGTTGATAAGGAGAAAAGAGCTTCAGTTTGTAAAAACCATACAGCAAACCACATGCTACAAGAAGCACTAAAAAGGGTTTTAGGTGATCACGTTCACCAATCAGGTTCTTATGTTAATGAAGACAGATTAAGATTTGACTTTACTCACTTCTCTGCATTAACTCAAGAAGAAATAAGTAAAGTTGAGTATATTGTAAATCATTATATTATGCAAGTATATAAGGTTGAAACTAATGTTATGACTAAGGAAAAAGCTAAAGACAGTGGTGCAGTAGCATTGTTTGATGAAAAGTATCAAGAGGATGTTAGAGTAATATCTGTAGGGAACTATAGCATGGAATTATGTGGTGGCACTCATGTGAAAAACTCAGGAGAAATTGGAATGTTTAAAATTCTATCTGAAGCTGGAGTTGCAGCAGGTGTTAGAAGAATTGAAGCAATAACAGGTAATAAATCAATTGAATATATAGAAGAAAAAAATAATTTGGTGAAAAATATTGCAAGTACACTTAAATGTACAGAAAAAGACATAATAAATAGGTTGCAAAGTCAATTAACAGAATTAAAAGATAAAGAAAAGGCAATAATATTATTAAAAGGCAAATTAGCCTCATCTTCAGGGGAGGAAATTTTAGACGACATCAAAGATGTTAGAGGTATTAAAGTTATTTGCGGGATTGTAAAAGATACAGAGGTAGAAGCCTTAAGAGATTTAGCAGATAAGCTTAGGGATAAACTTGTAAATGGAGTAGTTGTCCTCGGAAGTACCACCAATGGTAAAGTTCACTTTGTTGCTATGGCATCTAAGTTTGCAATCGATAGTGGAATCCATTGTGGGAAAATAATTAAAGATGTTGCTAAAATAGCTGGTGGTGGTGGCGGTGGAAGACCGGACATGGCACAGGCTGGTGGAAAACTTCCGGAAAAACTACAAGAAGCCATAAATAATGTACCATCTATAATTGAAACTATGGTAAAATAGTATACTTTTTGTAGGAATTGTTTTATAATATAACTAATAAGACATAATTCAATCTATGCTAGTATATAGTATGGAACTTATTGTAGCTAAATATTGTATTGAATCACCGAAGGGTGTGTATTACAATATTTAGCAAATAATAGGGGAAGGGGTGTATAGAATGGATACTAATGAAAATACAGTCCAATTTGATTTTGTAAAAGATAAAAAAGATTTAACAAAAACTATTTTAACTGACGTATATAATTCGCTTATAAAAAAGGGTTATAACCCGGTAAATCAAATGGTAGGATATCTAATTTCCGGAGATCCGACATATATAACGAATTATAATGGAGCAAGAGCGCTTGTAAGAAAGTTAGAGAGGGATGAGATATTAGAAGAAGTTTTAAAATCTTATCTAGACATTAAAAAGTAAAATGTCCTTAGGGACATTTTATTTTTTAATGTTGGGGTTATGGATTAATTAGTTAATATTAAAGGAGTATGTGAATGAGAATACTAGGCTTAGATATTGGAGACAGAACAATAGGGGTAGCTGTTTGTGATCCATTAGGATTAACTGCACAGGGAATTACCACAATTAAAAGGAAAAGTATAGTTTTAGATATTGAAGAGATTGTGCAGATATGCAAGAAATATGAGGTGGAAACTATTGTCTCTGGACTTCCTAAAAATATGAATGGTACTATAGGACCACAAGGTGAAAAGGTTCAGCGCTTTTGTGACAAGATTAAAGAAATCATGGGTCTAGACGTAAAAATGTGGGATGAAAGATTAACAACCGTAGCTGCTCATAGAGTGATGTTAGAAGGCGATTTATCTAGAGCAAAAAGAAAGAAAATTGTAGATAAAATTGCTGCTACATTCATTTTACAAGGATATTTGGACAGTTTGGGAACGCGTCTATAAAGAATTTTTAAGATATAGACGCATAACTAAAATAATACTAATTATACAATTTGAAAGGAGAAATTAAAATGGATAACAATGTTGAAACAATAATGTTAAATGATGAAGAAGGTAATGAAATAGAATTTGATGTTATAACTAAATTAGATATTGAAGACAAAGAATATGTTATAGTTGCGCCAACTGGAGAAGAGGATATTGATGCAGTTGCACTTAGAGTTGATAAGGATGCAGAAGGTAATGATATATTAGTTACAGTGGAAGATGATGCGGAGTTCGAAATGATATCACAAGCTTATGATGCAGTTTTTTCTGACGACCTTTAATTTATAGCATCATCTAAATGATTATCAATTGACAATACACTAAGAAAGTATTAAAATTAGATTATAACAAATGTGATTTTAGTTAATGGGGCACATAGTACTTACATAAAAGGGGGATATTTATGTCAAAGTTATCTCTAGAGAGTATTGAGAGTTTAAAGGAAAATTTGAAAAAAGAAGGATATAAGCTTACTCCGCAGAGAAGAGCTATTTTAAATGGCATAATTAAAAGTGAAGGAAGCCATCTTACTGCGGAAGAACTATATGACTTGGTTAAATCAGACTGCCCAGAAATCGGTCTTGCTACAATTTATAGAACAGTTCAACTTTTAGAGGAAATGGGTACAATTAGGAAGCTAGACTTAGACGATGGTTGCAGTAGATACGAACTTAACCATGAGGATGAGACTCATCAGCATCACCACCTAATATGCAAACGCTGTGGTAGGGTAATTGAGGTCGAGGGTGACTTACTTGATGAACTAGAATCAATCGTTGAAAAACAATATGATTTTAAAATTGAAGACCATAGTTTAAAATTTTACGGTGTTTGTGATAAGTGTATAGGTAAATAACTCGTTTTCTGAAATATCAAACGGTTTTTTAGATAATGATAATATTTAATGATGAAACTAGATTAGATTTGTCATTTGATAATAATGAATTATCTGTTTAGTTGACTTTTTTGCTACATAATATTAGAATAAGTATAGTAATGCGGAAATTGGATGCTGCAAAACGTATCCAATTTTCGTTTGTGTAAAATTTTAAACACACGAAAAAAAATTGGAGGATTAATTAATATGAATTTATTTACAAGAAATGACGTTAGAAATATAGCAATAATTGCCCACGTAGATCACGGCAAGACAACAATAGTGGATTGTCTACTTAAACAAAGCCATGTTTTTAGAGAAAATGAGAAAGTACAAGAGAGAGTAATGGATTCTAATGATTTAGAAAAAGAAAGAGGAATAACAATTCTTTCTAAGAATACAGCAGTAATGCATAATGGAATTAAAATAAACATAGTTGATACTCCAGGCCATGCTGACTTTGGCGGAGAGGTTGAACGAGTACTTAAGATGGTTGATAGTGTACTTCTTGTAGTTGATGCATATGAAGGTCCAATGCCACAAACTAAATTTGTTTTGAAAAAGGCATTAGAATTAAATCTTCAACCAATTGTTGTTATAAACAAAATTTATAGAAAAGATGCTCGTCCAACAGAAGTACTTGATGAAGTCTTTGACCTATTTGTTGAACTTGGAGCAGATGATGATCAATTGGACTTTGCAGTGGTATATGCTTCTGCTAGAGAAGGATATGCTAAATTAGAAGTTGATGAAGTAAGTGACAACATGGAACCATTATTTGAATCTATAGTAAAAAATGTAAGGGCGCCAGAAGGTCATTTAGAAATGCCACTTCAGTTGCTTATTTCAACTATTGATTATAATGAGTATGTTGGTAAAATTGGAATAGGTAAAATTGAAAGAGGAACAGTCAAAAGAAATCAACAAGTAGCACTTATAAGAAAAGATGGCACAATAAACAATGTTAAAGTTTCAGCTCTTTTCACTTACAATGGTCTTAAAAGAGAAGAAACTGAAGAAGCAATGCTTGGCGATATCGTAGCAGTTTCTGGTATTCCAGACATTAACATCGGAGAAACAATAGCAGATATTAATGAACCAGAAGCACTTCCATTCATTGAAATTGATGAGCCTACACTAACTATGAATTTCATGGTTAATAATTCTCCTTTTGCAGGTCAAGAAGGAACTTATGTTACATCAAGACACATAAGGGATAGACTTATGAAAGAACTTGAAACCAATGTTAGTTTAAGAGTAGTAGAAATTGATGATGGTTTTGAAGTAAGTGGAAGAGGAGAACTTCATCTTTCAGTTCTAATTGAAACTATGAGACGTGAAGGATATGAATTCCAAGTTTCAAAAGCAAACGTAATATTTAAAGAGGAAAATGGCCATAAAACAGAGCCAATTGAGCTCCTTACAATTGACGTGCCAGAAGAATTTATGGGCGTAGTAATGGAAAAAATGGGACCTAGAAAAGCAGAAATGGTTAATATGACTTCTGCTATAAATGGATACACTAGATTAGAATTTAAAATACCGTCAAGAGGGTTAATTGGATTTAGAAGTGAACTTATGACTGATACTAAGGGTAATGGAATAATGAATCACGTTCTAGATGGTTATGATAAATATAAAGGTGAGATTCCAGATAGAAGTAGAGGATCACTAATTGTATTTGAAGGCGGAGAGTCAGTAACTTACGGATTATTTAATGCTCAAGATCGTGGTACTCTGTTCATAGTGCCAGGAGTAGCTGTATACGCGGGAATGATTGCAGGGGAATGTGCAAGAGCTGGAGATATGGAGATAAATATTTGTAGAAAGAAACAATTAACAAATACTAGATCTTCAGGAGCAGATGAATCACCAAAACTAGTTCCAGTAAAACAAATGACACTAGAACAGTGCTTAGAATTTATTTCTATAGATGAGTTAGTTGAAATTACTCCTCTAAACATTAGAATGAGAAAAAGACTATTAGATGCAGGACAAAGAAAAAGAGCAAGTAGTAAATCAAACAAATAGTTTAAACTATGGGGTGGTTTAATGAAAAAGATAGGGCTATTAATAGTGGTTTTAGTAGTTTGCATATTAGCTGGTAATTATCAGTATAAACGGATAATACTGCATCCTATTAAAACTGATAAAGATGTCCATGTTACAGTTAAAAATGGCGATACTCTATATAGTATACTAGACGATTTAAACCAAGATGGGGCTATAAAAAATTCAAGTGTTTTAAAGTTTTATATCAAGAAAAACAAAGTAAAGTCAAATGTTCACCCTGGAAGATTTTTCATTCCAGAAGAGGCTACAGTTACTGAGCTAATAACTATTTTATCAACTGGAAATGATGAAGATATAATTAAAGTTACTATACCAGAGGGGTATGATATAAATAGTATTGCAAAGGTTCTAGAAGAAAAAGGTATAATAAGTAAAGAAGGATTTATAGACAGCTGTAAAAAGTATAAGCTACCTACTTATATTATGAAAAAAGAAAACCGAAGATATAATTTGGAAGGTTTTCTTTTTCCAGCTACCTATGATTTTAAGGCTGGTATGAGTGGAAATGAAATAATAAAATCCATGTTGAACAAGTTTGAAAGTACAATAAAAGATTTAAAAAAAGAAAAACCTATTGATATGGAGAACTTGGACGATTTAATAATAATGGCATCTATTGTTGAAAATGAAGTTAGTGATAAAAGTGAATTAGATATAGTAGCTTCAGTTTTTTATAATAGACTAAAAATAGATATGAAACTTCAATCTTGTGCCACTATTTTATATTCACTAGGCATACATAAGGATAAACTACTAGATAAAGATTTAAAAGTAAAATCACCTTATAATACATACATAGAGGAAGGGTTTCCCATAGGACCAATTTGTAACCCAGGTAAAGAATCTATTAAAGCAGCATTGTCTCCTGCTACAACAAACTATTTGTATTTTGTTTCCACAAATGACGGGAAACATTTTTTTACAGATGACTATAATAAATTTTTAAATGTTAAAGGTACAACACAAGGATTTTAGTCCTGTGTATTAGTTACAAACAAAAAAATAACAAGTCAATATTATGTTTATTTGACTTGTTATTTTTTTGCTTGTACTTTAATTAGTTTCTGGAGGAAATTAAATGAGCGGTATAACATATGATTATATGGAACAATATTTAAGAGAATTAATTCCAAGTAATACGGGCATTTTAGAAGAGCTTGAAAATTTTGCTATGGAAAACAGGGTTCCTATAGTTCAAAAGGAAACAGCCAAATTTTTGGAACTCATGATAACTATAAATAGACCTAAAAAGATTTTAGAACTTGGCACTGCCATAGGATATTCATCTATTTTAATGAATCTAGCTTCTGGTGGGGAATGCGAAATTACTACTATTGAAAGAGACGAAAAAATGATAGAGATTGCAAAAGCTAACATAGAAAAATACAAACTAGGAAGTAAAATTACTGTTATTAAAGGTGATTGCCTTGAAATTCTAGAAAGCCACAAAGGTGAATATGATATGATTTTTATAGATGCAGGTAAAGGGCATTATAATCATTTTCTTCCTCACTGTCTTAGACTATTAAGCCGAAAAGGAGTTCTTATTGCAGATAATGTCCTTTTTAGAGGAATGGTTGCATCTAAAGAACTTTTTGAGCGTAGAAAAATAACTATAATAAAACGTATGAAAAGTTATTTAGAACTAGTATCTAATAATGATGAACTTATAACTTCTGTAATACCAATGGGAGATGGAATCTCAGTTACTGTAAGAAAAAGTACAGATAGCAAAGAGGAGTTGAGCTAATGAAACCAGAAATACTAGCACCGGCAGGTAATTTAGAAAAGTTGAAAGCAGCTATAAATTTTGGTGCAGATGCTGTTTATTTAGGTGGAAGTAAATTAAACCTAAGAGCTTTTGCAGATAATTTTAGTAATGAAGATCTAAAAGAGGGTATAGAATTTGCACATAAAAGAGATAAAAAAGTTTATGTTACTGTTAATGTATTCCCTCATAATGATGATTTAGATGGCTTAGAAGATTATCTAAAAGAAATATATGAAATGGGTGCAGATGCTATCATTGTATCTGACCCAGGAATTATTATGACAGCAATAGAAATTGTTCCAAATTTAGAAATTCATTTGAGCACTCAGGCTAACAATGTAAACTATAAGTCTGCTATTTTTTGGCATAAGCAAGGCGTAAAAAGAATTGTCCTTGCAAGAGAATTATCTTTAAAAGAAATTAAAGAAATTAGAGAAAAGTTACCTGATACTTGTGAACTTGAAGCTTTTGTTCACGGGTCTATGTGCATGTCCTATTCCGGAAGGTGTTTGATGTCAAATTATATTACCGGAAGAGATGCAAATCGTGGACAATGTGCTCAGCCATGTAGATATAAATATTTTTTAGTAGAAGAAAAAAGGGATGGCGAATACTTTCCTATTGTAGAAGATGATAAAGGTACCTACATAATGAATTCAAAGGACTTATGCATGATAGAACATATACCAGAACTTATGGAATCAGGTATAATATCTCTTAAAATAGAGGGAAGAATGAAGAGCTCATATTATGTTGCTTCTGTATGTAAATCATATAGGGAGGCTGTAGATAGTTATATAGCGGCCCCACAAGATTATAAATTTCAACAAAAATGGTTGGATAATCTTCTGAAACCTAGTCACAGACAATATTACACTGGGTTTTATTTTGGAGATCCTAATAAGCAGATATATGAATCTTCCTCATATATCAGAAATTATGATATTGTAGGAATTATAAGGGAATATAATGAAGAAAGTAATATTGCGCTTGTTGAGCAAAGGAATAAAGTATTTCAGGGTGATACCGTTGAAGTATTAAGACCTTTAGGAGATAATGTTTTAGTGGTTCTCGATGATATGAGAAATTCTAAAGGCCAGAGCATAGCCTCTGCTCCAAGCGCTCAAATGTTATTTACTGTAAATACATGCGAAAAACTTTGTGAGAATGATATACTTATAAAATCCAAGGAGGAAAAATAATGCATCGTCCGATTTTAATAGGCATATCAGGGGGAACAGGTTCAGGAAAAAGTACTATTGCAAGAGAAATCTATAAACATTTCGATTCAACATGTATTGCAATGATTGAACAGGATTCTTATTATAAGGATCAAAGTACCCTTTCTTTTGAAGAAAGGGTAAAAACCAACTATGATCATCCAGATGCTTTTGATACTTTGCTTTTGGTACATCATCTAAATCTTCTTTTAGAAGGTGAATCTGTTGAAAATCCTATATATAATTTTGAAATACACAATAGAACAGAAGAAACAATCGTTGTGTATCCAAGAGAAATTATTATTGTTGAAGGAATTCTTGTACTTCAGGAAAAAGTTCTTCGTGACATGCTAGACATTAAAATATATGTAGATACTGATGCAGATGTTAGGTTTATAAGAAGACTTGTGAGGGATATTAATGAAAGAGGTAGAACAACTGATTCTGTTATAAATCAATATTTAAATGTTGTTAAACCAATGCATGAACAATTTACTGAACCTACTAAAAGGTACGCTGATATTATCATACCCGAAGGTGGACAGAATAAAGTAGCTATAAATATAATTACTGCAAACATAAGTCAAATACTTCAAAAACATCAAAAGTAAAAGCAAATTAAAAGTATAAAACATCTCATTATAGGCGAGAATTAGTCTAGGTGAGGTGTTTTTATGTATAGTGGAAATAATATGTTTGGAAACTCAAATCATAAGGATGAAATTAAAAAAAGAACTTGGTCAATGATGATTATATTTATGTTTATGTTTTTTTTATTGATTTGGAAAATATCAAATCACATGTATTTTAAAGCTGAACCTTTAAAAGCTATGTTTAATGCGCAATACACAATTAATGAAAAATATGGGACGCCATATAAATTATTTGATTGTAATGGAAATATCCTTTTAGATTATGAAATGAAATATACTGCAGTAATTGATCCAGTGGATTATTTCAGATTTAATGAATACACCAGCAAATATGACATGGAATTATTAACTATTACTTTAAGAAATTATAATGTGAACTATGATTTAGACAAAATTGATAAGAATGTTAGTTTTGAAAAAGTAAGATATAACGTTGATAAAGTAACGTATGATAAGATTAAGGACATCAAGGGTGTAAAAGGTTTTTATACTTTTGAAAATAATGAAGTAATTAATGATAGATATTGGAAAATCGAAAATTTATTGACAAATCCAAAATACAATAAGGAAGGCGAACAATATCCTGTATTCAAAGATGACGACTCTTTAGAAATGCAAATATATAATAAGACTAAAAATAATGAAGACGAAAAAATCAGATTTGATAAAGAAGTTGATGGTGAAATATCTGAAGGGAAAATTATTTATCCTCAAAATAATGTTAATGTAAGACTTACTTTAGATAAAGAAATTCAAGCAAAAGTTGAGAATATTCTTCATCAAGAAAAATACACGCAAATTGGTGTTGTACTAATGGAGAGTAACAATGGAAAGATAAGAGCAATGGCACAAAAGAATGATATGCTCAATAATGCGAATTTAGGAATAGCTTACCCAGGTTCTATATTTAAAACTATTGTATCAGAGGCGGGACTGGATAAGAGCATAATAGACAAGAATGAAATATTTACAGTGGATGGTAAATCATTTGAGAAACTTGATAAGCATGGATATGGATATAAATATACACATGGAGAGGCTTATTATGAATCTTCTAATGACATATATGCTCAAATAGGTACGAAGGTAGGCCTTGAAAGTATATATGATTATGCAGAAAAACAAGGATTATTAAGTAAGGTATTAAACCTCCATATTGAGAATAATGTTACGGCAAATTTATCAACCAATGATGGAAATATAAGTCAGTCTGTTATTGGTCAAACAGATAGAATAACACCGCTTCAAGCTATTAATATTCCTAATACTGTTATAAACAAGGGAATGTATGTTCAACCAAGTATAATAGAAGCTTATGTAAATGACTCTAATGAAGTTTTAGAGACAACCACTTCTAAAACTTCACAGGTATTAAAAAGTGAAACAGCAGAAACAATGAAACAGTTTATGTTGGATGTAGTAACAGAGGGAACAGGGGAACAGGCATACATAGAAGGTATGGATATAGGCGGCAAAACGGGAACTACCGAGTATTTAGATGAGGGTAAAAAACATTCAGATGGTTGGTTTGTTGGCTTTTTTGAATTGAATGGAAAAAACTATTCTATGGTTGTATTTGTGCCTGATATTGATATAAATATAGAAGGGAAAAATGACGAGGAGGGTGGCACCACAGCTGCGCCAATATTCAAAGAAATAGTTGAGGCACTTAAAAACAGTGAAAGTATTAAATGAGAAATTTATTATAAATCTATTAATTAAATTTTCATGTACATGCAATATTAATGAAATAAATCATATTATATTAATAAGCACTATTAGGAGGAACATCCGTGTTTTTCATGAATTGTTTATTAGATATTCTTGGAAGTGTTACATTTCTAACAGCTTATATAACTGGTAGTAGTTCATTCCCTCAACCTTTAAGTGAAGAGGAAGAAAAATCCTATTTAACAAAGCTAAAAGAAGGAGATTTACTAGCCAAAGGAATACTTGTTGAACGAAATTTAAGACTAGTTGCGCATATAGTTAAAAAATATACCTACCCAGGAAAGGATGTAGATGATCTCATATCTATTGGTACTGTAGGGCTTATTAAGGCTATTGACTCTTTTGATACAAATAAGGGAACAAGGCTTGCTACTTATGCAGCAAGGTGTATAGAAAATGAGATACTTATGCTTATTCGGAATAATAAGAAGACAAAAGGAGAAGTATACCTGCAGGATCCTATTGGTATTGATAAAGAAGGAAATGAAATATCCCTAATGGACGTATTAAGTAGTGATGATGATTCTGTTATTGAAATAGTGGAAAATAAGATACAAATAAAAAAACTTTATAATAAGATAAATGTTGCTTTAATGGATAGAGAAAAAATAATAATTCAAATGCGTTATGGATTACTTGATGGTAAACCTAGAACGCAAAGAGAGATCGCGTTAACTTTAGGAATTTCTAGATCATATGTGTCTAGAATCGAAAAAAGGGCTTTAAAAAAACTTTATAGAGAACTAAATAATAACAATAAAACTAGGCTAAATAATGCAAATAAATTAAAATAGGTAGTAAAAAAAGGATAATCTTATAATTTCGTCGAATATATAAATGGTTTGAACTTTATAAGAACTTATGTACTTTCGCCATAGTTATTTGAAAAGCTTCACTAAACGAACAGGGGGATAAATAATGATAGCACTAAGTGAATTACTAGAGAAAACTACCGAAGAAAATGCTTCGGACTTACACCTAACGGTTGGTTCTGTGCCAGTTATTAGGGTTAACGGTCATCTGATACGGGTAGGATTAGAAAAATTAACACCAGGGGACACTGAAACATACTCAAGAGAAATTTTAGAGGAATCTTATAAAGAGTACTGTGAAAATGGGGAAATTGATACTTCGTACTCCATTTATGGGCTAGGAAGATTTAGAGTCAATATTTATAAGCAAAGAGGTAGCGATACTATAGCAATTCGAGTAGTAGCATTAAAAATACCTACTTTGAAACAACTAGATTTTCCAGAGGTTGTTAGAAGTCTTACCACAAAACAAAGAGGTTTAGTTTTAGTAACTGGTCCCACGGGCAGTGGTAAAAGTACTACTCTAGCAGCTATGGTTAATGAAATTAATTCTACTAGAGCTTGTAATATCATAACTTTAGAAGATCCAATTGAATATTTGCATAAACACAACAAATCCATTATTAATCAAAGAGAAATTGGTAAAGACAGTAAAAATTATAAAAATGCGCTAAGAGCTATCCTTAGAGAAGACCCAGATGTTATATTAGTAGGAGAAATGAGAGACCTTGAAACTATTTCTATTGCTATTACTGCAGCTGAGACTGGACATTTAGTTTTTTCTACGTTACATACTATTGGCGCTGCAAAAACCGTGGATAGAATAGTAGATGTCTTCCCGCCGCATCAGCAGCAACAAATTAAAGTTCAATTGGCTGCTGTAATGCAAGGAATAGTTTCTCAACAACTAATTCCCAAAATTAATGAGGGCGAAAGAGCCGCGGCCCTTGAGGTAATGATATCAACCCCAGCAATCCAAAATCTTATTAGAGAAGGTAAAACACACCAATTACAGTCTTGTGTTCAAACTGGAGGTAAATATGGCATGAAAACTATGGATATGTCAATTGCAGACTTATTTAAAAGAGGCATTATTTCTAAAGAAGATGCAATGACGTATTCTATAGACACTGAAATGATGGTAAGAATTCTATCACTTTAGTGATTGATTCGTATAAAGCTAAAAGCGTAGATAAACTATGGCTTTTAGCTTTATTAATATTAATATTAATAATAATATTAATATTATTATTAAATTATAAACATTACATTAATTCAATAAAATTACTGAGTAAAATAAGATTGCATATTTTATATATTGCTATTATAATTACGTATAGGAACAACCTAATTTTTAAATCATAAATTTAATATAATTTACTAATTGCAAATTAAAATTATATATATTACTAAATAAGTTGCTAAATGTGAGAAATATTTAAATTTTTAATAAATATTATAAATAATTGATTTAAATAAGAGGGAAATTTATATTTTTGTTGAATATATTAACTTAAGGTTTCTCTTATGAGGGGAGGATAGACTTAATGAATGAACAGATAGTAGGAATTGATTTAGGATCGTCAAAAATATGTGGAGCCGTTGGTAAAATTAGTAGTAATGGACAACTTCAAATTATAGGCATTACATCAGTAGTATGTAGTGGTTTAAATAAATCAGTTGTGATTGATATTGATAATACAGCTGAAGCAATAAAACAATGTGTAACACAACTTGAACGTATGACAGACACACAAATTAGTGAAGGTTATATATCACTACCTGGAGGAATTTGCGAACTTGTGAGAAATACAGGAATGATTGCAATATCTGATGATGACAAAGAAATTAAACAGAGCGACGTGGACAGAGTGATTGAAGCAGCTAAACTTATTTCAATTCCATCCGATAATGAGATAGTAGGTGTTGAGCCTGAGCAATATATTGTTGATGGTTATAACAATATTAAAGATCCGAGAGGAATGAGTGGATTAAGGCTTGAAGTTGAAGCGCAAATCGTAATGGCAAAATCTACAGTGGTTAGAAATTTATTAAAAAGTGTGCAAAGAGCTGGAATTAAAGTTAATGGATTAGTACTGGGGCCTTCAGCTATATCAGAGGCTGTTCTAAAAAGAGAAGAAAAAGATATGGGTATAGCACTAGTAGATGTTGGGTCAGCAACTGTTGATATATCTATTTATGAAAGTGGTAAATTAAAACATACTTCTATTGTTCCTTTAGGTGGAGATAACATAACTAATGATATCTCAGTTTGTCTTAAGATTCCTTTTAGTGAAGGCGAAAGATTAAAACTTAAATTTGGAAGTTTAGTTAAAGGTAAAGGAACTGAGGATGAGAAAATTAGAGTTAAGGATTCTTACAGTAGTGTAATGGAAATTGACAACAATTTATTAGTTGATATAATTCAGGCTAGGGTAGAGGAACTATTACATCTAATTAAAAGAAACTTAGTAAATAGTGGGTCGTATAAAGAACTTTCTGGCGTTGTGATAGTTGGTGGTGGCATATCCTTATTTAGGGGTGTCATTGAACTAAGTAAATACATATTGGATAAACCAGTTAGAATAGGATCACCAGAGTATGTAGGTGCAGCTAGCCCTATATACGTCACAGCAGTGGGCATAGTTGTCCAAGCTGCATCTAATATTAAAATTAATAATAGTTTATCTGAGGGGTCAGATGAGCTCAAAATGTCAAGAACCCAAAATAAAAAAGAAAATAAAAAGGAAAATAATAAATTTGCATCAAAAGTTAAAGATTTTTTTGCGGATTTTTTCTAAAAAGGAGGTATTGTTGTGCTAGATTTTGATGTTGATACTCAAGAATTTGCTCAAATTAAAGTAATTGGGTGTGGTGGCGGAGGTAACAATGCTATAAACAGAATGATTACTGAAGGACTTAAAAACGTAGAGTTTATAGCTATAAATACAGATAAACAGGCCTTGATTCTTTCACAGGCTGTTCAGAAAATTCAAATTGGTGATAAACTCACTAAAGGACTCGGAGCGGGTGCCAATCCGGAAATTGGAATGAAGGCAGCAGAAGAAAGTAGAGATGAAATTTCTCAAGCAATAAAAGGAGCGGATATGGTATTTATTACTGCAGGTATGGGAGGCGGTACTGGTACTGGTGCTGCACCTGTGGTGGCAGAAATTGCTAAATCCATGGGAATACTTACTGTAGGCGTTGTAACAAAGCCTTTTCCTTTTGAAGGCAGAAAAAGAATGATTAATGCTGAAATTGGAATAAAAACTCTTAAAGAAACTGTAGATACTTTAGTAACAATTCCTAATGAAAGGTTACTAACCATGGTAGATAAGAAAACTACATTAATGGATTCTTTCAAAATGGCAGATGATGTTTTAAGACAAGGTATCCAAGGTATATCTGATTTAATTACTATACCAGGGCTTGTAAATCTTGATTTTGCAGATGTTAGAACAATTATGCTAGCTAAAGGTCTTGCACATATGGGTGTTGGTAGGGCTTCAGGTGATAATAGAGCACAAGAAGCTGCAAAGCAAGCTATTTCAAGTCCACTACTAGAAACATCTATAGTTGGAGCAACAGGCGTACTATTAAATATTACAGGTGGAATGGACTTAGGTCTTCTTGAAATAAATGAGGCTGCAGAGATTGTGCAAGAAGCAGCAGATCCTGACGCTAATATTATATTCGGTGCAGTTATAGATGAAAATCTAAAAGATGAAATAAGAATAACAGTTATTGCAACTGGTTTTGAAAGCGACAAAATAATGCAAAGTAAAACAGTGATTAATCCTAAAGGCAAAGAAACGATCAAACCTATTGAAGAAGTTGCGTATACTAAAGATTATGAAACCTCCGATTTAGAAATTCCAGCTTTCTTAAGAAGGCAAAACAAGTAAGACATTAATAAACAATAAACAATAAACAATAAAGTGCCTATATGGCACTTTATTTGCGTTTAATAGAGCTTTATTTTTAAGTGGTCCTATTTTACCTATATGACAATAACAATGTAAATATAGGCGTTTTATAGCGTTATTTCATGTGTGTTTAAAAGGTACAGGATCTTCTCATATTTTAAATTTAAAATAATATGGAAATTGGTGACGGTTTATGAAAGAATAAAAA
>JANZQE010000121.1:0-7562 GCA_038040705.1 Clostridium sp.
CAATAGACTCAAAACCTGAAGAAATAAAATCACTTTACAACGCTTATAATAAATCCATTAAATTCTTAAAAGAGGAAAAAACAGAAAGCTATATTGATTTTGTAATTGAAGAAGCTGGTTTTCCCGAAACTGTAAAAAAAACCTTGACTCTTCCAGATTATTCAATGGCTTCTATGCCCTCTGAAAAAGAGCTAGCAGAAGTTTTAATTTGGCTTAAATCTAAAGATTTAACTACTAGTGATTATAAATTACAAGATGTATCAAATAACTCATTTATAAAATAACTGATTATTTATTAAATAATGCACCATAGATTAAAATATGACCTCTTTCTAACTTTGGATGGAAAGAGGTTATATCATTAGTTAGATTAATTAATGATCCCTTTGTATCATTTTTATAATTAGACCAGTTAAAGTTTCTTTCTCTTTTTCATTTGCAACTTCGAAGAGTTCTTTTAAAAGACGTTGTTCCCTATTTTCCGGGTCCACGTTAGAGGATAGAAATTTTCCTATTTTTGAACCCAGGTTTGTTATTGTATCCTCCGATAGACCTACTTTTTCACCCACAGCTATCACATTGTATAATGTTTTCTTCCATTTATCAAAGTCTTCAATTAATTTATTGTCTAAATCCATTTTTACACCTCCACACGTTATAAAATTATTATTCACATAAAAGAAGAAAAATATTAGAGTGAATTTTTAATAGAAAAATTTTCGCTTTAAATGTAAAGAAAGGACGTTTTTATATGAGTAGATATTTTAATGATAAAGAAGTAGAATTATTAGCCCCAGCAGGAACCTTTGAAATATTTGAAAAGGTTATATGCAGTGGTGCTGATGCTGTATATTTAGGTGGCAAGAAATTAAATATGCGCATGCATAGAAAAGATTATAATTTATCCAATGATGAAATAGAAAAGGCCATTGCTATTGCACATTCCCTAAACAAAAAAGTTTATATAACAGTAAATAATCTTTTAAGTCAGGAGGATTTAAAAGATGCGGAGGAATATCTAAGATTCTTAGATAAAGTCCAGCCAGACGCACTAATTATTCAAGATTTTGCCATACTGGAATTTATAAATAGTTTAAATTTAAAATTAACTCTCCATTCATCGGTAATGATGAATGTCCATAATTTAGAAACTATTAAAGCTTTGAGGCAAAATGGAATTTCTAGAGTTGTTGCCTCTCGGGATATGGATTTACAGTCCATAAAAAATTTACATAACCAAACCCCTATGGAATTCGAATATTTTGCTCATGGAGATATGTGTGTTGCCCACGGTGCTCAATGTTTGTATAGTGGCATGCTATTCGGAAAAAGTAGTAATAGAGGTCTTTGCATGAAGCCCTGCCGCTGGAATTTTACAATTAAAAAAAATGGCCTTGTTTATCCTACAGAATATCCAATGGCTGTTAAAGATATGTATATGTATGAGCATCTGCCTGAAATGATTGAGGCAGGTATAATATCCTTTAAAATTGAAGGAAGAATGAAGGATGCGGATTATCTAGTTACAATGATTAACTACTACAGCGATGCTATAGATAGATATATAGAGGATCCTATTTATTATGATAGAAAAAAAGATGCAAAAAGTATTTATGAAACTCGAAAAAGAGACATATCTACAAGCAGTGCCTTTGGCAAACCAGGTCTATTGAATATTAATAGGCGTTATGAAGGAACGGGTATATTTTATAGTCACGGTAAAGTTTTTAGTAAGCCTGTAGAGGAAATTGAAATTAGTAAAGAGAGAATAGAAGAAATAAAAACCTTTTTAAAAGGAGATATTTCTATGGCTCGCATACCTAAATTAAGTGTTAAGGTAAATTCCTACGCACAAGCTAAAGTAGCAATTGAGGAAGGTGTAGACAGAATTTATTTGTCCGGAGAAGTTTTTAAGCCTAATCATCCTTTTAGTAAAAGTGAAATACTAAAATTAACCAAAGACAAAAGGAATACAAAGGTATATCTAGGATTTCCAAGAATGATGCTTGAAGAAGATTTTTCAAAATATAGTCAACTGCTTAAGGGAACTACTTTAGGACTTGATGGATTAGTTGTAACAAATTTAGGTGCTATCAATAAATTTAAATCTCTAGGACTTGAACTTATTGGTGATTACTCACTGAACATTTATAATCACTCTGCAGCAAATTTTTATGAAAAGCAAGGTTTATCTATTGCTACTCTTTCTGTAGAAACTCCACTACTAGATGCTAAAGAAGCTATTACTAAATCCTCTATCCCTATTGAAATAATAGTTCATGGATCACCAGTAGTTATGTATATGGATCATGATTTATATGAGAATACTAAAATCTTAGAACCTATAGGCCAGGCAGATAATTCTAACGTTCCTAACAATGTACTGGTTTTAGTTGATGAAAAAAAACATGAACACCCAGTTTACATTGATAACAATGGCAGGAATCATATGACGCTTTCTAAAGATCTTTGTTATCTTCCATTTTTGAAAGAACTTAATGATATTGGCGTAAATAATTTTAGAATCGAAGCCTGTCATTACGATACTAATAATCTACGAAAAGTTTTGTCTATTTACAAAAAAGCTATTGATGATTTAACTGTATGTGAAGATTTATTCCATTCGCTAGATCAGGGTACTTGTGGATTTACTCTTGGGGCTTTTCAATTCAATTAATCTAGGAGGCAACATAATGTTTAAATATATAGGACCAGAAAAAATAATTCAAAAGAAAAAAGAATTTCTTTTTCCATGCTCACAGCATTTTTATAAAAGCCCTCCTCAAATTGTTAGGGGCGAAATGCAGTATTTATTTGACTCAGAAGGTAAAAAGTATCTTGATTTCTTTGCAGGTGTTTCTGTTATTAATTGCGGTCACTGTAATCCTGAAATTACGAATGCAACAATAGAGCAAATGAAAAACCTTCAACATACAAGTATTATATATTTAACGGAGCCAATAGTTAATCTTGCTGAAAAGCTTTCACAGGTTTTACCTGGAGATATTGTGCATTCTTTCTTCTGCTGTACTGGCTCAGAGGCTAATGAAGGTGCTCTTTTACTTGCTAGGCTTTATACGGGAAGAAATGAATTTATTTCACTAAATAACAGCCTACATGGTAGAACTTATTTAACTATGAGCGTTACTGGACTCCCTATGTGGAGAGCGGACCCTATGCTGTCTGATTGTGTTACCTTTGTGCCTAATTCATATAACAGTGATAAGACTCTTGAAGAAGCAGCTAAAGAGTCCTATGAAGCTATAGAAAATGTAATTGAAAATAAAGAACCAGGCACAATTGCAGCTTTAATTGCAGAACCTATACAAGGTAATGGTGGTATTATAACTCCACCTAAATGGTACTTCAAAAAAATAAAAACACTACTTTCAAAACATGGAATATTACTTATCATAGATGAAATTCAAACAGGATTTGCAAGAACGGGTAAGATGTTCGCCATCGAGCATTACGACGTAGTTCCAGATATAATTACTGTGGCAAAAGCTCTTGGAAACGGAATACCTATCTCAGCGTTTTGCACAAATGATAGAATTGCTGCAGCATTTACAAAAGCATCTGCCTCTACCTTAGGTGGAAATCCAGTAGCATCAAGCACTGCCATAGCTGTACTTGACTACATTAAAAATAATGATTTGTGTTCGAGCGTAGAGAATTTAGGAGTAAAATTGAAAAATGGCCTTCTTAAGCTAAAAGAAAAGCACCCATTAATTTATGATGTTAGAGGGATAGGTCTTATGTTAGGTGCAGAGCTAGTACGCGAAAATGGTGAACCTGCCTGCGAGGAAACTGACTTTATATTAGAGATATTAAAGGATGAGGGCGTTCTTTTAGGTAAAAATGGAGCAGATAGAAATGTTTTAGCCTTTCAGCCACCACTTGTTATAACGGAAAATGATGTGGAATTAGTTCTAGACAAAATAGATTTAGCTTTAAATAAGTTAAGATAGTTTCCAGTTTTAAAAATAAGTATAAAAATTTAAAATTAAAGAAACCTCTACAATTTTTCATAACTGTAGAGGTTTCTTTAAATTATATATTATGAATTAATAACTTCCTTTGTATCTCTTGCTATCATTAGTTCTTCATTTGTAGGAATTACAAATACTTTTACTGTTGAATCTGCTGTACTTATTTCCGCAGCTTTACCTATAACATTATTCTTTTCCGCATCTATTTTAACGCCTAAAAACTCTAATCCGGCGCAACAAGCTTCTCTAGCTTTAATTGAGTTTTCCCCAACGCCAGCCGTAAATATGATGCAATCCACGCCACTTAAAGCACCGGCATAAGAACAGATGAATTTTTTAACTTCATAATGAAAAACATCTAAAGCGAGTTGTGCTCTTTTATTGTTCTTAGCCGCATCCCAAATATCTCTGAAATCGCTACTTATTCCTGAAATTCCAAGTACTCCTGATTTTTTATTCATTAAATCCGTTACTTCTGCTGGTGACAAATCTAGTTCTTGCATTAAAAAAGTTATAATTGATGGATCTATATCTCCTGATCTTGTTCCCATAGCAATGCCTGCAAGAGGTGTAAATCCCATACTTGTATCAATAGATTTACCTCCTTTAATTGCATCAATACTTGCTCCATTTCCTAAATGACATGAAACAATTTTTAATTCTTTAATATCTTTATTCATCATCTTTGCAGCTACCTGTGAAACATATTTATGAGAAGTTCCGTGGAATCCATATTTTCTTATCTTAAATTCTTCATATAATTCATATGGTAATGGATAGATATATGCATACTCTGGCATTGTTTGATGAAACGCTGTATCAAATACTGCCACCATTGGAGTGCTAGGCATAAGTGCCTTACAACTATTAATCCCAGTAATATTTGGTGGATTATGTAATGGAGCTAATTTCGAACAATCTTCTAGTGCTTTCATTACTTTTTCGTCAATCAATACAGATTCAGAATAGTTTTCTCCACCATGAACCACTCTATGACCTACTGCTGTAATTTCATCTACACTTTTAATTACTCCGTTGGTCTCATCTACAAGGGTTCCGAGAACTAATTTAATTGCATCTTTATGGTCCTGCATGTTTTGTTTTACTATGTATTTTTCTCTGCCTTCTACCTTTTGAATTAAAACGGATCCCTCAGTACCAATCCGCTCGATTAATCCTTGAGCTAAACAATTTTCATCTTCCATATTAATAAGTTGATATTTTAGTGAAGAACTACCACAGTTAATAACAAGTATTTTAATAAAAATCCCCTCCTGTATCTTATTCGCTTAATTATTCTATTTTTGGCTCTTTTGTATACCACATATCATATATAGTATATCATATAACATACACATACAATGTAATTCTTACACAAAAACCAAGTCCTAATGTTAAGACTTGGTTCTTATAATGTTTACCTGTTTGCATTCATGAATACTGAATTATAATTATTACATATCTTTGGGCTTAATATCGTTAATCATTTTTACATTACCTTTTATGTACCATTTAACTTCTGATTTCTCTCCTCTATGTACTTTGGCAAGTATTCCAAACTTAGTCATAATGCCCGCAAGTGAACCTATAAATGAAGGTGTATTTAATCCAGTTTTTTTAATTTTGTTTACTTTACCTATTTCTTTAATTGCAGGTTCTTTTTTAATTTTACTATTTATTTCTTTACTAGTTTTAGATGTTTCTATACTTGTAGCTCCGAATTCCTCTAGTATGTTAAAAATTTCTTTCATCATATTGCTTTTCTTATCAATACTTATACTAGGTGTTTCAATTTCGGTGTATTCTGTTACTTTTCTCATAATAATCGTTCCTTCCTTTAGTTGTAACGTTCTAACAACTTTGCTTAAATCTATTATATCATGATTCACAACAATTTTAATAATAAATGTTAAAATAAATTCAACTAGGTTCAGTATTTTATAACATTATGCATTGGTTTAATTTTATTTTCGATTACTTGTGTATCTGAAATTGCATTAGATTTTTTTTGTTGTTGCATTTCCGTTAAATTATTCCAATACTTCTTAGGCATATGTTGCATTTGTAGTCTCTCATTGCCCTTTTCCACTATAGAAACACTTTTATGAAAAACTTTCCAAAGATTTTGATAAAACAGCTCTTCTGTTTCATGACTTTCTAGTTTTTCAAATTTTAAATCTCTAAGTATCCATTCATTATTTTCATAAACTATTCCTGTTTTTCTTTTTACATCATGAATTACCCACTTTTCATTTTGAAGTCTTTCTTTAAAGTGATTCCCTATAAGCTCAAGAATATTATAAGTAGGCTCAATAGCTGCATATAATATGCTGTTGAATTCTTGGAATCTAACTAACCCTAGAAATCTATGTGCTTCAAATCCCACTTTTCTTGAATATTTCTGTACCTCATTTACAGTATCGTCTGTTAGAAAATCGTTAACTTTAATTCCCATCACAAAGCCCAATTTTATATATACAAATAATTTTAATTCTATTCCCGGTGCCTCAGATAAAAATGCTTGATAAATATAAACTAAGGTATCATTTGAAATTTTTTCGATTATGGCATTATGCACTTTATTGGATCTTACTAAATCAGTTTCTATAATTTCATCTTCAAATAGCATACTGAAATTATAGCTACTTTCCTTCTCTATACTTTCAGGTGTATTTTGGTAATAGCAAGCGTAAATAACAGATAAAAATCCATCAAAGGTACCATCATAAATGTATCTAACCAAATATATCCCTCCTTTGGCTAAAGAGGCTTAATTGCTCCGGCTTATCAAAGCTTTCATAATCTAATAAATAATTTTTGAGTCTTCCTCTTTCCATATTCTTATCCCCATAGAATTTGCCGCTACAAGTTATAAAGTATCTAGCTCTTTTGAGAACAAGTCCTAGTTTTTTTAAATTATCATAGGAAAGATTGCAAAGCCTTCTTGCTTTCACAATTCTTAAAGCTGATTTTACACCTATTCCAGGAACTCTAAGTAATACTTCATAGGTGGCACTATTTACCTCTACGGGAAACTTCTCTAAATTGTTTAATGCCCAAAAGGCTTTAGGATCTAAATCTATGTCAAAGTTAGGATTTTTCTCATCTAAAAGTTCCTTTGCCTTAAAGCCATAAAATCTTAAAAGCCAATCCGCTTGATACATTCTATGTTCTTTTAAAAGTGGGGGTGCTGTTATAATAGCCGGTAAATTCACGTTAGCTACTACTGGCACATAGGCAGAATAATAAACCCTCTTAAGTCCAAAAGTATCATACAACCCTTCGGTAAGACTAATTATCCGTAAATCACTTTCACTGGTCGCCCCTACCATTATCTGTGTACTTTGCCCACCTGGTGTAAACTTAGGTACTTTAAATCCTTTTTTCTTATACTCACTGGACTCTATTATACTGTGTTTAATAAGTCCCATTGGTTTTAATATAGCTTCTCTAGTCTTTTGAGGAGCTAGGAGTTTTAAACTCTTTTCCGATGGAAGTTCGATATTTACACTCATTCTATCTGCATAGAGTCCTGCCTCATAGATTAATTTTGGATCAGCACCTGGAATA
>JANZQE010000122.1:0-5522 GCA_038040705.1 Clostridium sp.
TCTACGAGAGGCCTTTAACTTCTCACTATTGGTGAATCTTGAATTGACCTTACACTAAGGGTTATTTTCTGTGCCCTTTAATTCAGGATTACACCATTAGAATAACTTTTCTTATGGTGTAATCTTTTTTATTTGTAATTATAAAAGTTGAATAATTTATATTGGAGGTAGTAAAATGTCGGTAGGAATTATTTTTGGAAGTAAATCAGATAGTGACATAATGAAAAATGCAGCAGTAGCGTTAAAGGAATTTGGGGTAGATTATGAAGCACATATTTTATCAGCTCATAGAGTGCCAGAAAAATTAATGGAAGTAATAGTACAAATGGAAATGAGAGGCGTGGAATGCATCATAGCAGGGGCAGGCCTTGCAGCGCATCTTCCAGGCGTAATTGCGTCACATACAGTGATTCCGGTGATTGGGGTGCCAATTAATGCAGCGCTTGCGGGCATGGACTCGCTTCTATCAATTGTTCAAATGCCAAAAGCCATTCCTGTTGCTACAGTGGGTATAAATAATAGCTATAATGCTGGAATGCTGGCAGTCCAAATTTTATCACTTAAAGACTTAGAACTTAAAAATAAACTAATTGAGTATAGAAAAGAAATGAAAGAAAAATTTATAGCAGATAATGAACAAAGCGTTGAATTTTAAGCACAAAAACAAAATATTAAGGAGTGGTTATTGATGGAAAAATCAGTATTGTTATATGAAGGAAAGGCTAAAATAATGTACAGCACAGAAAAGGAAGATGAGGTTAGAGTATATTTTAAAGATGATGCAACAGCTTTTAATGGAATTAAAAAGGCTCAGATTGATAATAAAGGGATCTTAAATAACAGCATAACTACTATGTTATTCCAGTTATTAGAGAAAAAAGGTATAAAGACTCATTTTATTAAAAAGCTAAGTGATAGAGAACAACTTTGTAAAAAAGTTGAAATAGTGCCTCTAGAAGTAATTGTTAGAAATGTTGCAGCTGGGAGTATGGCAAAAAGATATGGAATAGCAGAAGGCACTGAGCTTAAAACTACTGTGTTTGAATTAAGCTATAAAAATGATGATCTAGGTGATCCACTTATAAATGATTCTCATGCAGTAGCTATGGGTCTTGCTACTCCTGAAGAATTATCGAAAATATATGATTCAGCTTCAAAAATAAATGATATTCTAAGAGAAGTTTTCCTTAAAGTAGATATTAATTTAATAGATTTTAAATTAGAATTTGGGAGATTTAATGGACAAATTATTTTAGCAGATGAAATATCACCAGATACATGCAGATTTTGGGATGTTAAAACAGGAGAAAAATTGGACAAAGATAGATTTAGAAGGGATTTAGGGAATGTAACAGAAGCTTACGAGGAAATATTAAGTAGAATAAATAAATAAACAGTGAGTTAAATAAAAGAATCATACAGTGGAGGGATTTACTTGAATAATTTTAAATATGAAGATAAATTTAAGGATGAATGTGGTGTTTTTGGAGTTTTCTCACCGGATAAAGATTTAGATGTTGCATCATTAACTTACTATGGACTTTATGCCTTGCAGCATAGGGGAGAAGAAAGTGCTGGAATAGTATGCTCTGATGGAAATACACTTGTTTGCGAAAAGGATATGGGGCTTGTATGCGATGTTTTTAATGATGAAAAAATTTCTGCAATGAAGGGGCACGCCGCTATTGGGCATGTTAGATATTCCACAACCGGAGGCAGTGAACTAAAAAACGCGCAACCACTCCTAAGTAAATTTAAACTAGGAGACATTGCTATAGCACATAATGGGAATTTAGTAAATGCAGATGTTATAAGAGAGCTTTTAGAGGACTGTGGACACATGTTTCAAACATCAATAGATTCAGAAGTTATATTAAATCTAATAGCTAGAGGTGCGAAAAAAGGTGTGGAAAAGGCTGTAGTTGATGCTATACAGGCGATTAAAGGTTCCTATGCAATAGTAATGCTTACAAAGGAAAAATTAATAGGCGTTAGAGATCAAAATGGCATACGACCTCTTTGCATTGGTACAATTGGAAATAGCTATGTTATTGCATCTGAAAGTTGTGCACTTGATGCAGTTGGTGCAGATTTCTTAAGAGATGTGAACCCAGGAGAGATAGTTATAATAGATAAAAACGGACTTACATCTATTAATTTTGCTGAAAAAGCTAAAAAAGCTACTTGCGCATTTGAATATATTTATTTTGCAAGGCCAGACAGTACCATTGATGGAATTAATGTCTATAGCTCAAGAGTTAGTGCTGGAGAACAATTATTTGAAGAATCACCAGTCGACGCCGATATGGTCATAGGAGTTCCAGATTCAGGTATGGCAGCTGCTATAGGATATTCTAAAGCTTCTGGAATACCTTTTGGAATGGGTCTTATAAAAAATAGATATGTAGGTAGAACATTTATAAGCCCAACCCAAGAAATCCGTGAAAGGGCAGTATCTGTAAAACTAAATGCATTAAAAATTAATGTAGAAGGTAAAAGAGTTATACTTATAGATGATTCAATAGTTCGCGGAACTACAAGTAAAAGATTAGTTGAGATATTAAAAAGAGCTGGAGCAACTGAGGTTCATTTTAGGGTTTGTTCACCAGTTGTAAAATATCCATGTTATTTTGGAATAGATACCCCTTATAGAAAAGATCTAATTGGGGCTAACATAGAAGTAGAGGAAATAAGACAAGGTATTGGTGCAGATAGTTTGGGATACTTAAGTATTGATGGATTATTAAAATCTTTGGGTCGTACCAACTTTTGCTTAGGTTGCTTTAAGGGTACTTATCCAGTATCAGCTCCCATTGAAAATGACAAAGATAGATTAGAAAGGTAGGGTATATTTATGATAACTTATAAAGATGCAGGTGTTAATCTTGAAGAGGGATACAAGTCAGTAAGTTTAATAAAAGAATATGCATCCAAAACATGTACCGAAGGTGTTCTAAATCATTTAGGAAGTTTTGCGGGCATGTTTGATATAGGAGAAGGGTATAAAAACCCTGTTTTAGTTTCTGGTACTGATGGAGTAGGGACGAAACTTGATATTGCATTTAGAATGAACAAATATGATACTGTGGGTATTGATTGTGTTGCTATGTGTGTAAATGATGTCCTTTGCAATGGTGCTAAGCCACTTTTCTTTTTAGATTATATAGCTTGTGGTAAATTACACGCTGAAACAGCAGCACAACTAGTAAAAGGTGTATCTGATGGGTGTATTCAATCAAGTTGTGCACTTATAGGTGGTGAAACTGCAGAAATGCCAGGATTCTATAGAGATGGTGAATATGATATGGCTGGGTTTACTGTTGGTATAGTGGATAAGCACAAAATTATTGACGGATCTTTAATTAGAGATGGATATTCACTTATAGGAATTGAGTCTTCAGGGCTTCATAGTAATGGATTTTCATTAGTTAGAAAATTAATACCAGATTTGAATATTGAGTTTAATGGACAAAAAATTGGGGATACACTTTTAACACCAACAAAAATTTATACTAAAACTGTACTAAGTCTTTTGGATAAATTCGATATAAAAGGTATGGCACATATAACTGGTGGCGGTTTTTATGAAAATATACCAAGAATGTTCCATGAAAAATTCACAGCAGTTATAGATAAAAACAGTTTTAACACACCAGATATTTTTAAACATCTTATGTCCCTTGGGGTAACAGAAGAACACATGTTTAACACATATAATATGGGTATAGGTTATGTACTATGCGTTGAAGATAAGGATACTTTGAAGGTTATAAAGACTATTTCAGATTTAGGTGATAGAGCTTATAAAATTGGTCACGTTGAGGCTGGAGGTGCTGGTGTTTGCTTAAGATAGCCGTATTAGTCTCAGGCAGTGGAAGCAATCTTCAGTCTATAATAGATAATATAGAAAGTGGTTACTTAAACTGTTCTATTGAGGCAGTAATTTGTGACAAGAAGGATGCATATGGCATAGAAAGAGCAAAGTTAAAAAATATAAAAACTTATGTAGTAGATAAAAAAGAATATGGCGCTAAGCTTTCAGATAAGATATTAGATATTGTGCAAGGAAAAGTAGATTTAATTGTGCTAGCAGGATTTTTATCTATACTCCGTGGTAATATAATAGAAGCTTTTGAAAATAAAATTATAAACATTCACCCATCGCTAATACCATCCTTTTGTGGACCAGGCATGTATGGCATTAAAGTTCATGAGTGCGCTCTAGAATATGGAGTTAAAATATCTGGATGCACTGTACACTTTGTAGATAAATGTACAGATTCAGGTCCTATAATAATTCAAAAGGTTGTTGAGGTTTATAGTGAAGATACAGCTAAAGATTTACAATTAAGAATACTTGAAAAGGAACATATAGCATTGTGTGAGGCTATTAAATACATAAGTGAGGGAAAAATTAAAATTCAGGGAAGAAAAGTAGGGAAGGTGGAATAAAAATGATTAAAACAGCACTAATAAGTGTTTTCGATAAAACTAATATTTTAGAGCTTGCAACTTCACTTCAAAATAACGGGGTAGAAATTATATCTACAGGCGGAACTTTTAAATATTTAAGTGAGAATGGCATAAAAGTTTTGGAGATTTCTGATGTTACAGGATTTGAAGAGATATTAGACGGAAGAGTTAAAACATTACATCCAACCATTCATAGCGGAATTTTAGCAATAAGAGATAACAAAGAGCATATGGCAACCATTAAAGCTAAAGGAATAAAAACTATCGATATGGTAGTAGTTAATCTTTATCCTTTCTTTGATAAAGTAACAGAAGATATATGTTTTGAAGAGAAAGTTGAATTTATCGACATCGGTGGCCCAACTATGTTAAGAGCGGCTGCTAAAAACTTCAAGGATGTTATTGTACTTAGTGACATAAAAGATTATGGGAATATTATAAATCAAATGGATGACAAAGTGGAAGTTGATTTTGAAACTAGAAAGTACCTAGCAGGAAAAGTATTTAATTTAATTTCAGCTTACGATGCAGCTATAAGTAATTTCTTACTTGGGGCAGAGTCATATCCAGAATATCTTTCTGTTTCCTATAAAAAACAAATGGATTTAAGATATGGCGAAAATCCTCATCAAAGCGCAGCTTATTACGTTAGCACCGCAGAAAGTGGAGCAATGAAAGATATGCTACAGTTACATGGCAAGGAATTATCTTATAATAATTTAAAAGACATGGATATTGCCTGGAAGATGGTATGTGAATTTGATGAAACTGCTTGTTGCGCATTAAAGCACAATACACCTTGTGGAGTTGCCATAGGAAGAAGCGCGCTTGAAACATATAAGAAGGCATACGAGTGTGATCCTATGTCTATATTTGGTGGAATTGTTGCTTTTAATAGAAAAGTAGATAGTGAAACTGCTAGTGAACTTGTGAAAATATTTTTAGAGGTGGTTATAGCACCAGAGTTTGACGAGGAGGCTCTAGAAATATTAAAAGGTAAGAAGAATTTAAGAATTATAAAGTGTTTAGGTAAAGCAGAAGGCAAAAGT